>VYCZ01000213.1 GCA_009843675.1 Gammaproteobacteria bacterium
GAAGAGTTTGCCGGCAACCCGTGTTTCAGCTTCTACCCGCATACATTCACCCGCCTTGACGAGGTCATCGGGCAAGCCGGTCTGCGCGGCAAGGACGATGGCCTGTTGTTCGACCTCGGCGTTTCCTCGCCACAACTGGACGATGCCTCCCGCGGTTTCAGCTTTCTCAGGGACGGTATGCTCGACATGAGAATGAACCCAGGCACAGGAACCAGCGCGGCAGACTGGATTAACCAGGCCGACCGGACTGAAATACGCAACGTACTGCGACAGTACGGCGAGGAGAGATACGCCGGACGCATCGCCCGGGCCATCACGGAGCGGCGTTCCGAACGGGTGATTACGTCGACAAGGGAACTTGCCGACCTGATCAGGGCGGCAGTCCCCCGCGTCGAACGCAGTAAACATCCCGCCACCCGCTCATTCCTGGCCATCCGCATCCACGTCAACAACGAACTGGAGGAGTTGCAGGCGGCGTTGTCGCAGGTAACCGGCATATTGCGCCCCGGCGGGAGACTGGCCGTCATAAGCTTTCATTCGGGGGAAGACCGCATCGTAAAACGGTTTATCAGGCAACAGTCCCGCCCCGACCCTTATCCCGGCTACCAGCCCGTTAACGGCGAACAAATCAAGCCCGCCATGCGACCGCTGGGACGGCCAGTCAAGTCGGAAGGCGAAGCAAACCAGGACAACCCGCGCGGCCGCAGCGCGATTCTGAGAGTAGCAGAGAAATTGCAGTGAGGTCAGCTATCGTCCTTATCCTTGTTTTTGCCGTGCTGGTATCGGCCGTATCGGTGGTCGCAACGCAGCACGCCTCGCGAGCGGTCTTCATGGAGATCGAGGAGCTGAAAAAACAGCGCGACCTGCTGAACGAGGAATGGGGCAGACTACAGATCGAACAGAGCACATGGTCGCTTGACGACCGGATCGAGCGCATAGTCAGCGAAGACCTGGACATGCTGGTGCCGAACAACGGATCAAGGGTGTTCCTTGTACCATGAGCGGCCGCGCCCAGGAATCCGGTTATGTCGTCCGCAAGTGGTTTGTGCTGGTGTTGTTCGCCATCGCGGCAATGGCGGTCGCGTCCAGGGTCTTCTACCTGCAGATCCTGAACAAGGATTTCCTCAAAAACGAAGGGGACGCCAGGGCAGTGCGCAGCGTTACCATCCCCGCATACCGGGGCATGATCACGGACCGGAACGGCGAACCCCTGGCAGTCAGCACGCCCGTGGCCTCGGTCTGGGCGGTGCCGGGCAAGGTGCTGGCGTCAGGCGCGGACCTGGGGGAACTGGCCGGCCTGCTGGACACGTCGGATGAACAGCTCAGGAAGTTGCTGTCGGCGCGCCTGGACAGGAATTTCTTTTACCTGAAGAGACATGTGCCGCCCGACACGGCGCGCCGGGTACAGGCGCTGAAAATACCGGGAATCAACACCGGCAAGGAGTACAAGAGATACTACCCCCTGGGCGAGGTGGCTTCCCACCTGGTCGGGTTTACCAATATCGACGATGAGGGGCAGGAAGGCATCGAACTCGCCTTTGACGACTGGCTGCGCGGCGACCCGGGCAGGAAAAGGGTGTTGAAGGACCTGTACGGTTCCATCGTCAAGGACATAGAAAACATCAGGCAGTCTGTTCCCGGAGAGACGCTGACCCTGGCCCTGGACCAGCGCCTGCAATACCTGGCATACCGGGAACTGAAAACCGCGGTGCTTGACCACAAGGCCAGGGGCGGCATGCTGCTGCTGCTCGGCATCAGGACGGGCGAGGTGCTGGCCCTGGCGGTACAGCCCCCGTTCAATCCCAATAACCGCGCCGGTATCAGCGGCAGCCATTACCGGAACCGCGTGGTGACGGATGTTTTCGAGCCCGGTTCCACCATGAAACCGTTCACTGTCGCGGCGGCACTCATGTCGGGGATGTACCAGCCGGAAACCATGATTGATACCGCGCCGGGACGCCTCTCCGTCGGCCGTTATTCCATCAGCGATATAAACAATTACGGAACCCTGAGCATCAGCGACGTAATCCGCAAGTCAAGCAACATCGGCACCACCAAGGTGGCGTTTTCGCTCGGGCCGGAACGGCTCTGGAAGCTGCACGACAGCGTCGGTTTCGGCACTACGACCATGAACGGGTATCCCGGGGAAGTGACGGGGACACTCACGGATTTTGCCGGCTGGTCGAAGGTTGACCTGGCGACCGTTTCCTACGGATACGGCATCTCGGTGACTGCCATGCAGTTGGCCCAGGCCTATTCCGTGATTGCGGCGGGCGGCCTGTTGTACCCGATCAGTTTCCAGAAAGTGAACGTCCTCCCCGAACCCCGGCGGGTCATGCCGGAAATGGTCGCGTTTGAGGTGAACAGGATGATGCGCTCGGTGGTCGGTACGGGCGGCAGTGGCTGGCGCGCCGCGGTAGAGGGTTACCATGTCGCCGGCAAGACCGGCACCGTGCACAAGACCTCGGACTCCGGTTACGAGGAGGATCGCTATGTTTCCCTGTTCGCGGGATTTGCCCCGGCGACGGACCCGCGCCTGGTCCTGATCGTCGTGGTGGATGATCCGGGGGCCGGCAAGTACTTCGGCAGCCAGGTGGCGGCGCCGGTATTTTCAACCGTGATGCAGGGCGCGTTGCGCATCATGAACATCCCCCCCGATAACCTGATCGGCCTCGAACAACAGGCGTTACTGGCAGACAGTTCAAGGTGATGATGTTGGCGGAAAACAGGAATCAAACCGGAATTCCATTGCAGACTCTGCTGGAAGGGATGACCGATGCGCCCGTTGGGCATGATATTTCTGTGCAGGGCATCAGCGCCGACAGTCGCGAGGTGCGCCCCGGCGACCTGTTCCTGGCCTGTCCGGGGACCGGCACACGGGGCAGCCTGTATATCCGCGCTGCGGTACAGGCAGGGGCGGTGGCAGTCGCCATGGACGAAACGCTGCTCTCCGACCTGGACCGGCGCCTGGCCCCAGTCATCACGGCCATCCCGGTACCGGCCTTGCGGGACAAGCAGGGCGTAATCGCCGCCCGCTTCTACGGCGAACCCACGCAACGCCTGCGCGTGACCGGCGTTACCGGGACCAACGGCAAGACCTCGGTAAGCTGGTGGCTGGCGAAGGCTCATTCGGCGCTCGCCGGGAAACCCGCGGGCCTGGTCGGCACGCTCGGTTACGGCTGTTTCCCGCGCCTCCAATCCGGTCCCAATACGACCCCCGGCGCCATCGGCCTGCAACGCCTGTGCGCCGGTTTCCTCGACGCCGGCGCGGACGCCGTATACATTGAGGTATCGTCCCATGCCCTGGACCAGGGTCGCGTGAACGGCGTCGAGTTCGACACCGCGGTGTTCACCAACCTGAGCCGGGACCACCTGGATTACCACCGCGACCTGGACGACTACTTTCGCGCCAAGAGCAAACTGTTCGCGTTCGAGTCCCTGCGCGCAGCCGTGGTGAACGTCGATGACGACCGCGGACGCAGGCTGTTGCAACAGCTTCCTGCGGGCGTGGAACCGATCAGCTACGGCCTGGCCGCGCGCGGGTTTGCACCCCTGGTCGCGGCGGCGCCGGCGCCCGGTCCCGGACTGGCGCTGGATATTGCAAGTCCCTGGGGCAGCGGCCGTGTGCGGCCCGGCGTGACGGGTAAATTCAACGCCGGCAATATCCTGGCCGTCATCTCGACCCTGTGCCTGGCAGGGTTCTCCTTCGACCAGGTCCTGGAAAGGCTGGAGAACACCGGCCCGGTCCCGGGCCGCATGGAGAGCTTTATGCGCGCCGACGGGGCGCGCGTGGTCGTAGATTATGCGCATACCCCGGCGGCCCTGGAGCAGGTCCTGGCGAGCCTGAGGGAAGACTGTGAAGGGCGGTTGATCTGCGTGTTCGGCTGCGGCGGCGACCGCGACCGGGAAAAGCGCCCGTTGATGGGAGAGGCGGCAGAGCGGCTGGCCGCGCAAGTGATCCTGACCGATGACAACCCGAGGACCGAATCCGGGGACGGCATCATCGCGGACATTCTCTCCGGCATGAAAGACGCCGCCACTGTCACGGTCGAGCGCAACCGCTCCCGGGCCATCGAACTGGCGCTGGAGCAGGCGCGGCCCGGCGACGTGGCGCTCATCGCCGGCAAGGGGCACGAGACCGTGCAGGAAGTCGCCGGCAGGCGTTATCCCTTCAGCGACCGGCAGCAGGTCCGGGCGCTCCTGGAGCGAGCGGGGTGATCAGCATGCGCCTGTCAGACGCCTGTGCAGCGATGGAAGGTCAACTCAACGGAGCAGACCGGCGCTTTACCGGTTGCAGCTACGACAGCCGCACGCTACAAGCCGGCGAACTGTTCATCGCCCTGCGCGGACCGCAGCGCGACGGCCACGATTTCATTCCCGACGCGCTGGCGCGGGGCGCCGGCGCGGCCTTGGTGGACCGGGACGCCGGCTACCCGCTGCCCGTGATCGAGGTGGATAACGCCAGGAAACGGGCGGGCCTGCTGGCGGCGCACTGGCGCGCCGGCTTCGACCTGCCGATCATCGCCGTGACCGGCAGTAACGGCAAGACCACGGTCAAGGAAATGATCAGCGCCATCCTCTCCGTGAATGCCGAAGTGCTATCCACCCGGGGCAACCTGAACAACGATATCGGCGTGCCGCTGACCCTGTTCAGACTGGCGCCCGGCTACAGTTATGCCGTGGTGGAGATGGGCGCCAACCACCCCGGCGAGATAAGCTGGTTGAGCCGCATCACCCGGCCGGACGTGGCGCTCATCACGCAGTGCGCGCCGGCCCATCTCGAGGGCTTCGGCTCCGTTGCGGGAGTGGCTGAAGCGAAGGCCGAAATCTACGACGGGCTGGCGCCGGGCGGCGCGGCCATCGTCAACATCGATGACGAGTACGCCGGGCTGTGGCTCGAGCGTACCCGCGGCAACCGGCAGATCACCTTCGGTACCGGCCCGCGCGCGGACGTGCGCGCGGACAATATCGACCTGGCTCCCGGCGCGGGGCAGACCCGTTTCGACCTGGTATACAACGGCGCCGGGACAGCCGTGGAGTTGAGTCTGGCCGGCAGCCACAACGTCATGAATGCGCTGGCGGCTGCGGCCTGCTGCTTTGCCGTCGATATCCCGCCGGCGCAGGTCAGCGCCGGTCTCCGCAGGGCGCAACCCGTCAAGGGCAGGATGCAGTTGAAGACCGGCCCCAGCGGCGCCCTGATCTTTGACGATACCTATAACGCCAATCCCGCGTCCCTGGACGCCGCCCTCAGGGTGGCGAATGAAATGCCGGGGCAGACCTGGCTGGTCCTGGGAGACATGGGCGAACTGGGCGCCACGGCCGCCGGCCTCCACGAACAGGCCGGCGCCGGGGCGCGGGAACTCGGCATCGAGCGCCTGTACGGGCTCGGTGAACTTGCCGCGCACGCGGTAACGGGTTTCGGCGCCGGGGCGGCGCATTTCGGGGCATTGGACGACCTGGTCGGGGCCCTGCGCCGCGATCTGCGCCCCGGCGTAGTGCTGCTGGTCAAGGGATCCAGGTCCATGGCCATGGAACGCGTGGTGGCAGCCCTGGCAGGAGGAAGCGACTGATGCTGTACTGGCTGGCGGAATACCTGACGCAGTTCTACAGCGGCTTCAACGCGTTCCAGTACATCATCACCCGCACCATCCTCGGCGCCCTGACGGCGTTGTTCGTCACGCTGCTGATCGGACCGCGCCTGATCCGTTACCTGAACAAGTACCGCATCGGCCAGGAAGTGCGCGATGACGGTCCGGAGACGCACCTGGAAAAAGCCGGCACGCCCACCATGGGCGGGCTGCTCATCCTGTTTTCCATCTGCGTCAGCATCCTGTGCTGGGCGGACCTCACCAACCGCTTCGTCTGGGTGGTGTTTGCCGCCATCCTCGCGTTCGGCCTGCTCGGCTGGGTGGATGACTACCGCAAGATCGTGCACAAGAACCCGAAGGGCCTGAGCGCGCGCTGGAAATATTTCTGGCAGTCGGTGTTCGCGCTGTCCATCGCCGGCTACCTGTATGCCAGTGCCGCCGCGCCCGCGGAAACGACCCTGATCCTGCCGTTCATCAAGGCCTTCAACTATGAACTGGGCCTGTTGTTCATCGTCACCAGTTATTTCGTCATCGTCGGTTCGAGCAACGCGGTGAACCTGACGGACGGCCTGGACGGCCTGGCGATCATGCCCACCGTCATGGTCGTGGGCGGGCTGACCGCGTTTGCCTACGTGACCGGACACATCAGGTTCGCCGAGTATCTGGGGTTTCCCTACATACCCGGCGTAGGCGAAGTCTGCATCGTCTGCGCGGCCGTCGCCGGATCCGGCCTCGGGTTCCTCTGGTTCAACACCTACCCCGCCCAGGTGTTCATGGGAGACATCGGGGCGTTGTCCCTGGGCGCCGCGCTGGGCACCATCGCGGTGGTCGTCCGGCAGGAACTGGTCTTGTTCATCATGGGCGGCGTGTTCGTCGTCGAAACAGTTTCCGTGATCCTGCAGGTTACCTCGTACAAGCTCACCGGCAGGCGGATATTCCGCATGGCGCCGCTGCACCACCACTATGAACTGAAAGGCTGGCCTGAACCGCGGGTCATCGTGCGTTTCTGGATCATCACCGTAATCCTGGTGCTGATCGGCCTGGCCAGCATGAAGATCAGGTGACGAGGGACTGGTGACGGGACATGGTTTCGACAAACACGCAGGCTGCAGGCGCTACCGGCAACTATGGCATGACTGAACAAGCGCAACACTTCGACACGCTGGTACTGGGACTGGGCAGGACCGGCCTTTCATGCGTCAACTACCTGGCAGACCTGGGAGAGCGCATCGGGGTGGCCGATACCCGGCAGGAACCACCCGGACTGCCGGACCTGGAACAACGCTATCCGGATACCCCTTTCTTTGCCGGCGAATTCCGGCCCGACCTGCTGTGCCGGGCGCGCCGCCTTGTGGTCAGCCCCGGCATCGCCCCGCACCATCCGGCCATCCGCGCCGCCGCGCGCGCCGGGGTGGAAATCCTGGGGGACGTGGAGATTTTCTGCCGTAACGCCAATGCGCCACTGGTGGCGGTTACCGGGTCCAACGGCAAGAGCACGGTGGTGAGCCTGCTGGCCCAGATGCTTGAACGCGCAGGCCAGCGGGCCGGCCTCGGCGGCAATATCGGCACCCCCGCGCTGGACCTGCTGTCACGGCCGGCGCCGGATTATTACGTGCTGGAACTGTCCAGTTTCCAGCTCGAAACCCTGCGCTCTCACAGGCCCGCCGCAGCCGCGGTCCTGAACGTATCGGCGGATCACCTGGATCGCCATGAAAGCATGGAAGACTACGCGCAGGCCAAGCAGAACATCTATGCCGGCGACGGCGCCATGATCATCAACCTGGATGATGAAACCGTGCGCGCCATGCAGCGCCCGGGACGCCGGACCGTCAGTTATTCCCTGGCGCGACCGGACGCCGATTTCCAGGCCGGCGACCGCAACGGCGAGACCTGGCTGGTTCACGGGGATGAAATGTTGATCAGGCAGTCCGAACTCAGGGTCCACGGTCTGCACAACCTGGCCAACGTGCTGGCCTGCCTGGCGCTGGGCCGGGCGCTGGACCTGCCGCTGCTTGCCATGCTGGAGGCCGCGCGCGATTTTTCCGGGCTGCCGCACCGCTGCGAACGGGTGGCCGCGATCAACGGCGTCGACTGGATCAACGATTCCAAGGGGACCAACGTCGGCGCCACCCTGGCGGCCCTGCGGGGTCTGGCGCAGGACCGCAGCAACATAGTCCTGGTAGCCGGGGGCGACGGCAAGGGCGCTGATTTCTCGCCGCTGGCGGACGCTATCGGCGCGCATGTCAAGGCCGTCATACTGATGGGCAAGAGCGCGCAGGAAATAGCCGCCGTCGTGCCGCCCGGCAACCCCGTATTTTACGCAACCGGCATGGAATCGGCGGTGGGCGCCGCGGCGCGTGTCGCGCGACCCGGGGATACCGTATTGCTGTCCCCCGCCTGCGCCAGTACTGACATGTTCAGAGACTTCGCAGAGCGCGGCGATGCCTTCAAACACAGCGTCGCCGGAATCAGGAGTCGCCCTGCGGGCGACAAAGTATCCGACTGGATGCCGGAACAAGTCCGGCATGACGAGGAAGGAGCAAGCGACACTGTCGACTCGT
>VYCZ01000274.1 GCA_009843675.1 Gammaproteobacteria bacterium
CCGTCCAGCCGGGCCCAGGTGCCTGGGCCTGGGCCGGTAGGCCTCTCCCCTGTCCGTAAGCGCCT
Organism: Gammaproteobacteria bacterium; assembly: GCA_009843675.1. Taxonomy (GTDB): domain Bacteria; phylum Pseudomonadota; class Gammaproteobacteria; order Eutrophobiales; family Eutrophobiaceae; genus JAAXHV01. The sequence continues at coordinate 66 of VYCZ01000274.1, forward strand.
GGCGCAGTTCCGATTGCAGTTGCACGGAACAGGACAGGTGACCCGGCAAACAATCGGCTGCCTGCGCAGGGCCCAGGCAAGCCGCCAGCACACAGATAATTGCCCGGTAAGCAGGCATCCCGAACGGTCAGGGACTGCCGGATGGCAACTCCCGGATTTCGGGAGGGAGCGAGGAGATGTTCACTGCCTTCGGTTCAACTATGCATGCCTCCCTGCACAATCCGCAGCCCGTGCAGATGTCAGGGTTAATCTCAGGCTTTTCCATCTCCCAGGTCATTGCGCCGGGGACCGGGCAGGCAGGTTTGCAGGCGCCGCACTCGGGCCCCAGGTAAGGCAGACAAGCCGAGACGTTGATTTCCGCATGCGCCAGTTTCGGTAACGGCGCGGCCTCATCTTCGACCGTGGCGGGAAGGCGCAGCGCGTCCGGTTCACAGGCGTTGACACAGGGCCAGTCTTCACAGAGATGGCAACCCTTGTTCAGTATGTCCAGCGCCGGCGTACCCACAACCTGTGCGCCGAGCCTGGCAGGCAGTTTAAAAATGACGTCATGGGGACATGCCTCTATGCACTTGTCACAGCGGGTACAGGCAAGCAGGAATTCCAGTTCAGCCTGGGCATAAGGCGGCCGAATCCAGTGCCTGGCGCGTTGCGACACGGATTCATCCGCAAGCCGGACGGCTGTTTCAGCGGCTTTCTGCAAACCCATTCTGAAAAAGTTACGCCTGTCCATTCTGCTCAAAATCTCATCATCATGGGCTGCATCAGCAACCAGACATGCAGCCCGGTAATGGTAATTGCAAACATTATCATGGGTGACAGGCGCAAGCCTGCAGCGCCGGCCAATACGTATCCGCGATGCTGGATCACTTTCAGGCTTATCCAGAACCCGAATGCGAGCAGGGCTGCCTGCGATGCAAACAGGAAATCCTGTGAGAACAGGATATCCTGGTGCCTGCTGTGTTTTTCCATCATGCTCAAGGGCTGCGCGCCAAGTCCGAAAGGATTGAGCAACAGCGCGCCGAAACCTGAACTTTCCCGGAACAGGTGGCTTAAATTGTGCGCCAGGTGATAACTGAATGCCAACGGAAGTGAAACGAAGACAAAACCGGAAAACAGTTTTTTAAACTCCGATCTGCCGGGACAGATCTTTTGCGTGAGCCGCACAAAGAACGCATAGGCCAACACCACTGCCAGCATACCGGATAACAGCAAAATGGAAAAACTCCACAACAGTTTCCCTGAATCATTCACCAGCGCGGCCAGAGACAGCAACCAGGCTTCGAAAAATGGCGCCATGGATATGCCGTGAAACTCCGTTAATGCCAACAGGCCCAGCATGAACCATGCTTCATCCCAATGCGGGCGGGCATCTTCAATGGCTTCCCTGCTGGGCGCGCGCAGGCGCCAGGCGACATTGTTGTCCGGGCAACTCCTGGCGCAATTCCCGCAGGAAGTGCAATAGGTGTTCTGTTTCAACCGCCCCATCACCAGGTGAGTCGGGCAGGGATCGACGGTTTCCGATCCGTAATAACATTCCAGTGTCTTGCACCCGGCGCAGATATCCGTATTGACGGGCCTGAGTTCGACCGGCGCGAGTTGGGAATAGAACCCGATGGTCCTGCCTACCGGACAGAAGTACCGGCAAAAGGCCTTGCCTTCGAAAACGGCCAGGCTGGCCGTGGCCATCAGCACCATTGCCAGGGCCAGCAGCGCCGTCATATACGGGCTGGAGGTAACGCCGACGCCCAGTTCAAACCAGGTCAGGACGATAAACAGGACCAGGGCCGGCCAGACACTGCGCAGCCTGCGGGACACCCTGAGATTAAGGCTGTTATTGGGATGCGCGCGGCGCCACAGGCGGCGGCGAACCAGCCAGGTGGCAATGGCGTCCCAGGGGCAGATTGCGCACCAGGCAGAGCCGAGAAAAAAAACAGAAATGATGAGGCCGGCCCACCATATGTTCCAGGTCAGTACCGTTGCAATATTTCTTTCGGGAATCTGGGAACCGGACAATCCCGCGGCAATGACCAGGACAAACAGGCACACCACGGTAATTTTCAAAAACAATAATATGACGGGTGTTCCGGTCAGGGCGCGCACAAACGCGCCCAGAACGGGTATGTTCGCCAGGCTGATCGTCTTTGCCGGCCTGCCGGACACAGTGTTCGCCAGCAGGATATAAGCGCTCAGCGCCAGCATGAAAACACATAGCGCCGCGGCCCATACTGAAGGAAGTCCCGGATGCACCATCATCATCCTGCCCTGTCCTGGCGCCCGCTTCTGATTTTATCGCTGATGAGGCGATTGCGCTGAACGAAATTCACGGTAATCAACAGGACCATAATGGCGGCAACGGTCAGTCCGAGCGGACCCCAGCGGGCAGGTTCGCCAATCTGTAACGGAAAATCTATCTGGTAGGGTTCTCCACCCGCTTCAAACTCGGCGCGCACAATGAAATTGCCCGCTTCACGAAATTCGAATCCCTGCCGGAACACATTGTCATCCGGCAGTTGTACGCCGAGAAGTTCCTCATCATCGTTGAACAGGCTGTCATCCCGTACCTTGAATGCCACTTCCCCGTCGAAGGGCCTGCCGTCATCGATGCGCGAGGCGTACAGGTTTACCCTGCCCGGCTGATTAGGACTCGGAAAAGCGGGGAATACCATGTAGGTAACATAATAATCACCTATCTGTGTTTCAACCTGCATACTCGGCGGTGTGGTCGAGTCTTCATTGAGGCTGTATGAGGGTCTGCCGAGCACGTGGTGCGCCTGAACGGGAACGGATAGAACGATAATCAAAACAAGCAGGCACAGACCGGAACAGTGTCTATCTTCAATACTCATTTTCACGGTAATGCCTGCCGAGATGCCCCGGACCCTGGTTGGGTATGTCCTTTATATCTACCTTGAACACCAGCGCATCCGTGGGACAGACAGCAATACAGGCTGTGCAGTTATTGCATTCCTGGCCGAAGCCGTCGCGCATGGGGTTGAGTTCAAATTCGCACACTGCCGTGCATTTCGCGCAGTCGTTGCAGGTTTCCACCTTTCGTTGTATGCGCAACACCCGGTAACGTCCAAGCAATGAATACAGGGCCCCTCCCGGACAGACGTAACGGCAAAACCCGCGCCGCGCCACCAGTAAATCAAACAACAGGGTTAGTACGAAAAATACCGCCCCGGCGCCAAATCCCCCCAGGGCGATCGCGTAATATATCTCGCGTCCGATGATGGCAGGCGGGTAGACGGCCGCGAACAATACCGAACCGGTGATCATCGATAATATGACTCCGATACCCAGCACCAGGTATTTCAGGCGCCGGTCAAAATGGCGGTTGCCCACAGGCAATCCCACCCTGTGCAACCAGGCGGCCAGGTTGGTGTTGAGTTCATACAGCAGGGTGGCAGGGCAGATCCAGCCACAGAATATCCGGCCGAACATGAGTGTGACAATCACGGGGATGAGCGCGGCAAGCAAGAAAGACGGATAAATCTCCAGGCCGGCGGAGACCTGGCCGACTACGGCCAGCGGGTCGCTGACCTTTACATCAAATACGGTCGCAGCCCAGGTGGTGCCTTTGACCGCGTCGAGATCGTGTTCCGGGTCGCTGACAAACGGGTCGGTCAACGTCTCCATGACGTCATAAAACAACTGTTCGGACGGCGTGAGCAGGTCATAGGCATGAGCAGCCACATAAGCCTGGTAAACGCTGATGCAGGGCAACAGGATCAATACCAGAAATATGCCGGTCAAGCTGATCCAGCGCAGTTTGTTCAGGTGGCGGATATGAGGTTTCATGCAACTTGACCGTCAGATGCCTGATTTCGAGGCGGCCTCACAGACTGTGGTTTGGTATCACCCGAATTGCCTGCGGTATCTGGATGCACGAACGCTCACACAGACCGCAACCGACGCAGGCGTCCTGCACATGGGGTTGTTCCATCCATCCCACCTTGATGGCGATGTCGGGTAACGGGCAGGCCCGGTAACAGACGCCGCACGATTTTCCCTGGTAGGACAGGCACAGGCTTTCATTGACGCGGGCTTTACCCATGGCGACGGAATCCAGGATGGTTTCCGCCTCACGCGTTATGGATTGAATGGCCCCGGTCGGACACACGTCACCGCATTTCATACACAGGATACAGGCCTGTTCCCGCGGCGTTATGTATGGAGTGCCGTAAGAACTAAAGCCGTTTTCCGTCCCGAAAAATTTTATGCAGCGGTTGGGGCATGCCTCACCGCACTGGCCGCAACGTATACAACGGCTGACAAACTTGGCTTCGTCCAGGGAACCGGGCGGGCGCAGGTAACGAATTCCCGTCTTTTGAGCAACCCGCGCCTCCACAGCGGGCGCAGCCGCCATGGCGGTTGCTGTGGAAATCAGGTCCTGTAAAAATTTCCTGCGTTTCATATATGCCACCCTGCGCAAAAGGGGTAACGTAATCCGTTACCCCTTACCTGAATCCCGGCTGGAACATCGGCCCGGCCGCTATACTTTCTCAATCCTGCAAGCGAGTTTTTTGAAATCCACCTGGCCCGATATCAGGTCCCAGACCCGGCTGGATGTATTATTAACCAGCCATTTGTTCTTTTTCGGGTCTGCACTGTCGGCAACCGACAGGTTCCAGGGGCTGAACATGTATCCCCGCGGCACCGAATTGCGCGCAGGCTTCACCAGGCTGTTAGTCCCCACCTGCGCCCTGGCTTCGTAATTGCCGCGCCGGGTAATGAGCCTCACCTTGTCACCATCTTCTATGCCCAGTGTCTTCGCATCATCCGGATGCATTTCAACATACTGCTCCGGGACCAGGCGGCGGGTAGTTGCGCTGCGGTTGGATTTGGCCGTATGAAAATGTTCATAAACCACGCCCAGGCCGAGCCAGTAAGGATATTTGTCCGCGGGTACGTCCTGCCATTTGTTCCCGCGGAAATCCTCATCGGGGAGATCCGGGGTCAGCCCCTTGTCGCGGGCCTCTTCAAGCAGGGCGATATTATCGATGGTATACACGCCTTCCTTGTCGCCGAACTCCATCAATTTATCCGTGACGCGTTTGCGGTCGCTGTAATCCTGTTCACACAACTTGAAGTGCACCTTGCCGTCTTTTGTCCTGAAATAACCGTACGGCCGGCTCTCCCAGTCACCTTCCTGCAACATGTACCGGCGTTTGGTGCCGCCGCCCCTGGCAATGGCGTAAGTAGGGGCCGGCCACTGGATACCGCGCAGCTTGCGTATCTGCTCATACGGACTGACATTGTCCACTTTTTCCACTTCGAGTATGCCCGTCAGGTCGGTATCCGTCCCGGCAGACGCCTGGATGACATCCCGGAAGACTTCCTCGGCGTCATAGGTGCCGTCTTCCCGTTTCCGGTAGGGGAATATCGTATCCGCATCAAGCCCCATCAGGTGCGCGACTTCCTTCCCCTTGTCGATCACCATGTCCATATCCGGATGACACCCGGGAGGCGGTTCGGCAGCCTTGTCGCAAATGTTGATGCGGCGTTCCGAACTGATATAGACACCTGTCACCTCGCCCCAGGTCGCTGCGGGAAAGATGACGTCCGCATAGAGATTATTGGGGGCATGGCGATAGATCTCCTGCACTATGTTGAACGTTTTCATCAGCGCCGGACGGATCAGGTTCTGCTGGTCCGGTAAATCAATATGCGTCGCATACACCAGGAACATCGCCTTGACCTCATCCTTCAGGGCGCGTTCCATCATTCCTACCGCATAGCCCGGATTCTCCGATTTGAGCGCGCGTTCCAGGTTCTGTTCGGGGACGCGCCAGGACTTTGCCATGTGCGCAAGATGTTTCAGGTTGGATAACGGTTCATTAAACGGCAGGCGTCCCGTCAAGCCGCCGGTAAAGCGTTCGCCCATCGCATTCGGTTGGCCCGTCATCGAAAACGGACCGCAGCCGGGCTTGGCCAGGTTGCCCGTTAAAGCCAGCAGGTTGATGATGGAGATGACGTTGTGCTGGCCGTGGATATGCTGGTTGTAACCGATCCCCCACATTATGATCACGCCGCCGTAACCGGCCGCGTGACTTTTCTTGCTGCGCTCCAGGCGTTTGCGCGTGGCATCGGCAAACATGCCGGCTACGCGGCGTATCAGTTCAGGGGTGACTTCATCCGAACCCATGCGGTCCTGTACCTGTTCCGGGCTGTAATTCTGTAATACCCCGCTGGAATATTCCTGCCAACCGGTAGCATGATCCTTTACAAACTCCCAATCGATGACATCAGGATGTTCCTTGATCAGTACATGGGCAAGCGCATTCAAAAAACTGATATCGCCGTTGAGAACCGGCACATGTACGCTGTTTTCCGGGTTGATATCTTCATAACCCTGGGTCGTACCGGTGCGGCGAGGATCGACCACGACCGTCGGGATATCCTTTTTCTTTTTGTGGTCAGCCGCCCGCCAGAAGATAATCGGATGCGATTCCCGGGCGTTATGCCCGAAGTGCATGATCATGTCGCTGAGTTCAATGTCCTCATAAGCCAGCGGCGGTGTGTCAGATCCTAACGATGCAAAATAGCCCGTTACCGCGGAGGTCATGCACATCCTGGCATTTGCTTCAATGGTATTGGAACCAAGAACGCCCTTCATAAACAGGTTTTCCAGGTACTGGCCTTCCATGGTCAGCTGACCGGAGCCGTACAGGGCAATGGAATTCCCGGTATACTTCTTCGCAAAGTGCGCGATCTTGTGCGCTACTAATCCTGATGCCTGTTCATAAGGCACCCGCACAAAATGCTCCTCATCGAAAGAACCCTTGCTCTTGCTGACAAAATCCATATCTCCATGACCGGGCTTATTCCATTCCTCCCAGACGTCCTTACGCACGTATGGATCACCTTCCATACGATCGATGTACATGGGCTCTGCAGCCGTCAGTCCCTTGATGCACTGCAAGCCGTAATTGGTCGGGTGGTCCTTGTCCGGACGCATGGAAACAATCTTGCCGTTCTCCGTCAATATGATCGTGCCGCAGCCGACACCGCAATAAGGGCACTGCGCCAGGGCAGTGCCGCGGGTAACAGCAGCGGCGGAGGCAGGCGCTGCTTCCAGTTCCGGGTTGTTGCCGACGTACAGACTTGCCCCTGCCGCCGATCCGGTTATAAATGCGCCACTTTTCAGGAAATCTCTTCTGCTGGTTTTTATACGTTTCATGTGCTCTCTCCTAATGGTTCTGTTTTTCCAGTTCGCGCAAATAAACAATAATGTCGTCGATTTCCTGATCGGTAAGGTTTGCAAGGCCCGCAGGCCCGGAAAAACCGCGCATGCGGGTGTTGGAACGGCCAAATTTTATGGTAGTGCGGATAAACCCGTCTGAGACCTTGTTGAGAAACCCGGCTTTCCCGATTGCGGTACCGGTGCCGCCGGCAATGTAGCCGTCACCCTGGGGGCCGTGGCAGGTGGCGCAAACCTGATCGAACCAGAGTTTCCCTGCAACGGGGTCACCCTGTGCCTTGTGCTGGCTATCGATTTCAGCGGATCGGTCAGGCAATTCGGAGTGAGCCCTGAGGTATACGCCTATAGCCTCTATTCCATCCAGTCCCAGGTGAGCAAACGGGGGCATGCCCGTACCCAGGCGGCCGTCGCGAATTGTTCCCAGCAGCAATTCGTCTGAAGCGGTCGACAGAAATTCAGGGTTGGTCAGGGACGGCGCAAATCCGGCTTTCCCTATGGCATCTGCCTGGTGACAGAACACGCAGTTTTTCTCATATAAGTCCTTTCCCTTGGCTATCACCAGGGAATCGTCGGATATGGCGGTGGTTGGAACCAACAGGCAAAGTAATAGCGCATACATCGCTCCAGAATTAAATTGCCCCATGTTTTTCACTTTAATACCCCCTTAATCCAAGGCCTCCTTCTGTGTGCCGCAAGCGAGGTGGCACTAATGCGCGTCCCTGTTTTAATCATGGCAAAGGAGCACTCGAATGTCAACGTTCCAACATAGTTCCCGGCAGTCCCCGCTAAATTC
>VYCZ01000108.1:0-6407 GCA_009843675.1 Gammaproteobacteria bacterium
ACGAAGGGGTGCGGGAGTGACGAAGGGGTGCGGGGGTGACGAATCCCCTTCTTCGTCATACCGGCCAAGGATTGGCATATATCCAGCAACAGGGACGTGGTTAGATGGGTCGCCCGGAGGGCGACTCTTTTTCAATTATTTTTTATACGCAGTTCCGCGGCGCGGGCGTGGGCCGTCAGTCCTTCCGCGCGGGCCAGGATTGTGGCGGTTTCCGCCAGGCGGGAGGCGGATACCGGGGTGCACTGGACCAGAGACGTGCGTTTCTGGAAATCGTAGACTCCCAGCGGGGATGAGAACCTTGCGGTCCTGGCGGTTGGCAGGACGTGATTCGGACCGGCGCAGTAATCACCCAGCGCTTCCGCGGCAAAATGCCCGAGGAAGATAGCGCCGGCGTGCCTGATGCCTTCGAGATAGTTGTCCGGGTCCTGCACCGCGAGTTCCAGGTGTTCCGGCGCCAGGCGGTTGACGATATCGCAAGCCTGCTGCGCGTCTTCGACCAGGATCATGGCGCCATTGTTTTCCATTGCTGCGCGGATAATGCCGGCGCGTTCCATCCGGGGGAGCAGCCGGTTGACGGATGCCACGACCCTGGCAGGCAGGCTTGCATCGGCGGTTACCAGCATGGCCCTGGCGTCCTCATCGTGCTCGGCCTGCGCGAACATGTCCATGGCTATCCAGTCCGGATCCGCGCTGTCATCCGCGACGATCACTACCTCGGAGGGGCCCGCGATCATGTCTATGCCGACGACGCCGAACACCAGGCGTTTGGCCGCCGCCACGTAGCGGTTTCCCGGCCCCACGATCTTGTCGACGGCGGGGACCGGACCGACGCCGAAGGCCAGCGCGGCCACGGCCTGCGCCCCGCCAACGGAGAACACCCGGTCCACGCCCGCTATGCGCGCGGCCGCCAGCACCGCGGGGTCCAGCTCGCTGTCCGGGGCCGGCGCGGTCATGACGATTTCGCCGACTCCCGCCACCCGCGCCGGTATGGCGTTCATGAGGACGGTTGAGGGGTAGGCGGCCTTGCCGCCCGGCACGTAAATACCGACCCGGTCCAGGGGGGTGATGCGTTGTCCCAGGGTCGAACCGTCCTGGTCCTCGAATGACCAGGACCGGCCCGTTTGATGCCGGTGATAAGCAGTGATACGCTCCGCCGCGTCCTCCAGCGCCCGGCGCAGGTCCTGCGGTATGGTTGCCATGGCCTGCTCCAGGACCGTTTGCGGCACCTCCAGGTCGCCGGGGCCGGCGGCGCGGTGGTCGAACCGGTTGGTGTATTCCACCAGGGCCGTTACCCCGTTTTTCCTGACGTCGTTCAGGATGGAAGAGACGGTCGCGGTCAGCTCCTGGTCCAGGATTTCATTGCCGGACAGCAGTTGCGCGAAGCGGTTCTCAAAATCGGGATCGGAAACCGACAGTCTTGTAATGCCGAGCATTAACCTGCAGCCCCGGCAAGGCGGGCGATGAACGGTTTGATCATTTCCTGCTTCATCTTCATTGACGCCTTGTTGACGATGAGGCGGGAACTGATATCCGCAATGTTGTCCAGCGGTTCCAGGCCGTTCTCTTTCAAGGTATTGCCGGTGTTGACCAGGTCGACTATGAGGTCCGAGAGACCCAGAACGGGGGCAAGCTCCATAGAACCATACAGCTTGATGATCTCCACCTGCTGTCCTTTTTCGGCAAAATAGTCGCGGGTCGTCGAGACGTACTTGGTGGCAACCCGTAACCGGCCTGGTGTTACGGGAATGCCTTTGGGCCCTGCCAGCATCAGGCGGCAACAGGCTATCTTCAGGTCCAGCGGTTCGTACAGGTTGTCGCTGTCACATTCCATCAGCACGTCTTTCCCGGCAATGCCCAGGTCGGCGCCGCCGTTCAGGACGTAGGTGGGCACGTCGGCGGCGCGGATGATGATCAGCCTGACAGCGTCATGATTGGTATCGAATACAAGCTTGCGGGTTGTGCCGGGATCTTCGAGGGGTTCCAGCCCGGCGCGCGCGAGCAGCGGCAGGGATTCATCAAGAATCCGCCCTTTGGAAATCGCGATGGTGATACCGTTATTCATGGAAGTCGCTTAATGCTGGCGCCAAGTTGCATCAATTTTTCCTCGATGGTCTCATATCCGCGATCGATATGGTAGACCTGTTCGACGAGTGTCTGTCCCCGGGCCACCAGGCCGGCCAGGATAAGGCAGGCCGATGCCCGCCGGTCCCGCGCGGTGATCGTGCTGCTTGAAAGCGTATCCACGCCGCTCACCATGACGCGGTTCCCGGACTGGGCCAGGTCCGCTCCCATTTTCCGTAATTCCATGACGTGCATGAAGCGGTTGTTAAAAATATTTTCGGTAATCACGGCGCGGCCTTCGGCAATGCAGTTCAACGCTGTGAACTGGGCCTGCATGTCCGTAGGGAAACCGGGGAAGGGCGAGGTATCGATATCGACAGCCCTGGGTCTTGAGCCGTGCTCCATTTCCAGGGATATGGTGGCGCCGTTACAGGCGATCCCGGCTCCTGCCTCGGACAGTTTCTCTATAACCGCTTCCAGCAGCGCCGGATTGGTATTTTTCAGCCTGATGCTGCCGCCGGTCATGGCCGCCGCAACCAGGTAGGTCCCCGTTTCTATGCGGTCGGGCAGGATGTCGTACCTGGTGCCGTTGAGCTGGTCCACGCCCTCGATTTCAATCCTCCCGGTCCCTGCCCCGGTGATGTCGGCTCCCATACGGTTGAGGCATTCCGCCAGGTCCGCCACTTCAGGCTCCCGCGCGGCATTCTCAAGCACGGTGCGTCCGTCTGCCAGGGTAGCGGCCATCATCAGGTTTTCCGTACCGGTTACCGTAACCTGTTCGAAGTTGATGTACGCCCCATGCAGACGCCTGGCCCGGGCATGTATGTAACCGTCATTCACCGTGATTTCGGCGCCCATGTCGGACAGGCCCTTCAGGTGCAGGTCAACGGGTCTTGAACCGATTGAGCAACCGCCGGGCAGTGAGACATGCGCCTGTCCGTAGCGGCTGAGCAACGGCCCCAGCACCAGTATGGATGCGCGCATGGTTTTCACCAGGTCGTGGGGCGCGTACAGCCGGCCCAAATCCCGGTTGTTCACCTCGATGACCATGCGTTCGTCGAGCATCAGTTCCGAGCCCATCTGGCCCAGCAGTTCCATGGTCGTGGTGATATCGTGCAGGTGCGGGATATTGCCGATCAGCATCGGCTTGTCCGTCAGCAGGGTAGCCGCAAGGATGGGAAGCGCGGCATTCTTTGCGCCCGAGATACTGATCTCACCGCGCAGGGGGGCGCCGCCACGGATTGTCAGTTTATCCACGGGTCAGGGGGCTATGTCGATGATATGACCCGGAATGCGCTCTTTTTCTTCCATTGTTCCGGCGTGTAGGTCTGTATGGAAAGAGCGTGTATGTCGGTCCCCATCCTGTCACCAAGGGCCTTGTACACCACCTGGTGTTGCTGGACCATGTTTTTTCCTGCAAAAACATCGCTCACGATGACTGCGGTGAAATGTGTTCCGTCACCATCCACTTCGACTTCGCAGTCCGGGACGCCGGATTTGATCAAATTTGCAATATCTTCGACCTGCATGACAGGTACTCCCCTTATCGGCGCGGTACGCGGGTCAGCCCGGGTTTCTCACCGGGCGGGAAACCCGGCCGCTACGCCTCATCGGTCAATAATGACTGTTCCAGTTTCTCGTTCTTGTCCACCAGTTTCTGCAACAGGGTTTCAAGGCCGTTATTACGAATCTCGGAGGCAAAGGATTTCCGGTATGTCTCTACCAGGCTGATGCCTTCAAAGGCGACGTTCACGACTTTCCAACTGCCGTCGCTGATATGCATGGTGTAATTGACCGGCGTGACGCTGCCGTCCGAGACTATCTCGGTCTTCACCATCACGATATTGGGCTTGGACCCCGTCAGGGTCTCCAGGTAATTGACTCTCTCATTGGAAAATCCCCGCACCGCTTTTGCATAGGTGCGCACCAGCAGGTTTTTGAATTCCGTGGTGAAGACAGTGCGTTGTTCTTCGCTGGCCTGCTTCCAGTACTTGCCCAGTATCCATCTCGACATGTTATTGAAATCGAAGACGGGGATGATAAGGTCGTTTATGAGTTCATAGACTGTTTCGGGTTGCGCGTCCAGCATCTCCCTTTCCGCCGTGATGCGGGCGATCACGTTGTCGACTGTGCTGAGGATTACGTCCTCCGGTTTGTCTATTGCCTGGGCGGGCGACGTCAGCGTCAGCGCCGGCAACAGGAATATCGCTAAAAAGCAAAGTTTCCGTCTCATGGTCTGGTATCTCCGAATTTAGTAGGTCTGTAACAAAACTCCATATTATATTTGAACCTGGGAATTGAGAAAGAGTTTATTTCAAAAAGTTCTATTTCCCGAATGGTCTGAATACAAGGATCAGCTTCGGCAGCAGGGTGAGGGCCGCCAGCAGGGCGATGAACATGGCCAGCGCGGTGAGCAGGCCAAAGTAGATAGTCGGTATGAAATTGGACATTACCAGGATGGAAAAGCCGATGATGATGGTGATCGCGGTGTAGAACACCGCGCGCCCTATGTTGGCGTGGCAGTAATAGAGCGTGGATGTATAGTCGGGTTTGCCCGGGCGCTCCTCGCGGAAGCGGTAGATGTAATGGATGCTGTTGTCCACCGCGATGCCGATGGTGATGGCGGCGATGGTGATGGTCATCATGTCCAGGGGGATATTCAGGATGCCCATCAGCCCCAGGATGATGCCGGCAGCCAGGATATTCGGGAGGATGCCGATGACGGCCAGGGAGAAGGACCGGAACAGGACCAGCAGCATCAGGGCAATGCCCAGCATGACGACCCCCAGGGTTTCGATCTGGGAAGTGAACAGGCTTTGCAGCATGTTGTTGTACAACACCATCATGCCGCTGACCTGGAACTCGTCGTCGGTGAGGCCGAGTTCATTGCGCAGGTCTGCATCGATTTGTTCCAGGAACTGTTTGCGGCGCAGGTCGGGCAGGGAATCCAGGATACGCATGTTGATGCGGGCTTCGTTGTCCTCGATGGAGACGTACGGATCTATGAGTTGCTCCTTTATCTCCTGCGGTAGTTTCTTGTTGATGACCGCCAGTTCGAAGGCGTCGAATTCCTCGCCCTGGTTCAGGTCTTCGGCCAGGCGCAGTACGGAAGCCAGCGACTGCACCTTGCCCACGGCAGGCAGTTTGTCCAGGTAGTCGTGCACCGCCTTGATGCGGTCAATCTTGTAGTCGGTGAACCAGGCGTCCGCCGGATCCGCCGGTCCTTCATCGAAACCGCCGAACAGGTCGTCCAGGTCGGCAAATTCGTCATCCCACGGTAGTTCTTCTTCCTCTTCCTCCCCGTACTCCTTGACGGGGTCGAACTTCAGGACCACGTCCATGGGCGCGGTGCCGCCCAGTTCGTCATCGATCAGTTTCAGCCCCTGGTGTATTTCCGTGGAGTCGCTGAAGTAGTTGACGAAGCTGTTCTCAACCTTCAAACGGGATACGCCGTAAAGACTCAGCGCGGCCAGCAGCAGCGCGATCACGACCACGCCGTTGCCGAACTTTTCGGTGATCCTCGCCAGTCCTGCGGTGAACGGCACCTGCTCCCTGCCGGGTGATGTGATCTTTTTGTCAAGGGATACCAGTATGGTCGGAAACAGCAGGAATGACGTCATGAAGGTGACACTGAGTCCCAGGGTCATCATCCAGCCGAAATCGATGACGGGCTTGATATCGCTGACCACCAGGGACCCGAATCCGATCATGGTGGTCAACGCGGTGTACAGGCAGGGCCACACCATGCGCCTGACGGTGTTGGATACCAGTTCCCCCTGGCCCTGGCCGGCAAAATCACGGCTCAGTTGCCGGTAACGCACTACCAGGTGTACGTTCATCGACATGGTGAGAATCAGCATCAAGGATATGAAATTGGACGAAATCACCGTGACCGGCCAGCCGGTCAGGCCCAGCAGTCCCATCATAATGACCACCGCGAAGATACAACTGCACAGGGGCAGCAGCACGAACCGGGCCTGGCGGAAGATAATCGACAGCATGATCACCAGGAAGGCAAACACGCCGGCGCCGAATACCAGCAAGTCGTTCTTGATGAACGTGATCATGTCGTCCGCGATCATGGGAATGCCGCCCAGGTAGAGCGTTCCCCGGTCCCGGTAGCGATCCATTACCGCACGGGTCGCGGCCACGGTTTCATGGTTGAGCCGCGTGGCCTCTTCCTTGACTGTCTCGTATTGTTCCAGGGTATCCGCCAGTTCGAGTTGTTCCGTTTCAGTGAGGCCCTCATCGTCCTGTTTGATCAGGAGCTCGTTTCTCCTTCTCTGCGCTTCGGTAAGGATTACCTTGTTTTTCAGGTTGACCTGCAGCGCCGTCGTTCCGGCATC
>VYCZ01000108.1:6417-8009 GCA_009843675.1 Gammaproteobacteria bacterium
ATGAGCAGGTCCAGGAATATGGGGCTGGCCAGGAATTCTTCCCGCGCCCGCTCCCGGTCAACGCCCGGGTCCTCCAGGGTACGGTAGTTGGCGGCCACCTCTGCCAGTGTGCCGCCGACGATTTTTACCAGTGGCGCGTCGATCAGTGAGAATACCGAGGCAACGCCCGGAATCTGTTCCAGGTCTTCCCGTAGCGCATGAATTGTCTCAAGAGAGGTATCCGAAAACAGGTCCGCATGGGGAGTGAACGTCACGACCAGGAACTCCTGCGTTTCGTAACGTTTGTTCACCTGGCGCAAAATGCGCAGGTCCTTGTCGCTTTCCAGGATCAGGGTATCGGTGGAGGCGTCCAGTTTGAAATCCCTGGCATGCCAGGCAAAGAAAGCGAATATGGCGAGCAGCACCGCCAGCGCCAACCGTGGCCGGCCCAGGATGTACCGGTCATACAGTGCAGTGATCCGGTTAACCAACACGTTATTCAATTTAACCATTTTCCGCGCCATGCTAAACTAGCGGGCAGTCCACGTAAAGAGGTTCGCAAATGTACAGACTGTTGATCCTGCTCCTGGCGCTGTGCCCGTTTTCCGTTCCCGCGCAGGAAAGGACCCCGGCTTCCGGGAATGCCGAACTGTATTTCATTTCGCCCGCAGACGGCGCGACGGTGTCGAATCCGGTGACCGTCCGTTTCGGCCTGAAGAACATGGGCGTCGCCCCCGCCGGCATCAAGTACGACAACAGCGGCCACCATCACCTGCTGGTGGACACGGAATTGCCTGCCCTTGACTTTCCGATCATCAATGACGGGAACCACCTGCACTTTGGCGGCGGCCAGACGGAAGCCACCGTGGAACTGCCGCCTGGCGAACACACCCTGCAACTCCTGCTGGGTGACTTCGCCCACATCCCCCACGACCCTGCCGTGATGTCGGAGCGGATCACGATCACGGTTGAGTGATAATGTGTCGCCTGCGGCGACGGTGTGATTGACTGGATTCCCGCCTGCGCGGGAATGACGATGGGTGTGGGAATGACGAATGCCTTCCTCGTCATGCCGGGCTTGACCCGGCATCCAGTGGAATACTGGTCCCGAAGGGGCACCTTATTAAGTTAGCTTAATCTCCCCGCGGATGATGCGGTCTATGGTCTCAACGTAGAGTTCGTGCTCCAGCGCCAGGACGCGCCGGGCAAGGGTGTCTGCCGTATCCGTCTTTTTTACCCTGACTTTTTTTTGCGCCAGGATCGGACCGTTGTCGTAGATGGCGTCCACCACATGGACGGTCGCGCCGGTAGTCCCGGCGCCTGCCGCCAGCACGGCCTCATGTACTCGCCGGCCGTACATGCCCTGGCCGCCGAAGTCGGGCAACAGGCCGGGATGGATGTTCAGGACATGGCCGGGGAAGGTCGCCAGCGTCACCGGGCCGACCTTCTTCATATAACCCGCCAGGATCACCAGGTTGGCGTCATGTTCCAGCAGGACGTCGACTATTTCCCGGTCCAGGTCTTCGGGGTCCGGGTGGGTGCGGCTACTCAGGTGAAAACAGGGGATCCTTTCATTACGGGCACGTTCCAGCGCCCCGGCATCAATGTTATTG
>VYCZ01000273.1:0-1089 GCA_009843675.1 Gammaproteobacteria bacterium
CCGGCCCCCCCCCCGCCCGGCCGGCCCGCGCCCGGGCCGCCAACCTGAGCCGCCTGGATCCGACCGGCCGGGTCTACGCCGATTCCACCGACGGGATGGGACTGGTGCGGGATCTCGGCGCCAACGGCGTGCAGGTCGTCCGAAAACACATATTGCTGGTGGGCGCGGGCGGGGCGGTCAGGAGCGTGCTCGGGAACCTCCTGGACGAGCAACCGGCCAGCGTGACTGTCATCAACCGCACCCGTTCACGGGCGCTGGCGCTGCTGGAATTATTTCCCGAAGCCGGAGGAATCCTCAGCGCGCAAGGCTTTGACGAACCCGCCGCCGGTCCTTATGACCTGGTGATCAACGGCGCATCGGCGGGCCTGGCCGGACAGTCCCTGCCCCTCCCGGACGGGATCCTGGCGCCGGGCGCCTGTTGCTATGACATGGTCTACGGCAAGGCTTCACAGCCATTCCTGGACTGGGCCGCCAGCAACCGCGCGGCAAAACGTTGTGACGGCCTCGGCATGCTGGTGGAACAGGCCGCCGAATCATTCCATATCTGGCGCGGCGTCCGCCCTGAGACAAAACCCGTCATCGACGCCCTGCGCTAAAGGATACCCGGGGTCAGAGTAAGAAATTCGTCAGAATTTTTACTCTGACCCCATAATTCCATCGATTTACAACCCCTGCATCCGGTCCATCAGGTCGGGCAGCCAGGTGATCAGCGCCGGGAACAGGCACAACAGGACAATAGTCCCGACCTGTATCGAGATGAACGGAATGATCCCCTGGTAGATATGCTGGATGCGGATCTCCTTCGGAGCCACCGCCTTCAGGTAAAACAGGGAAAAACCGAAGGGCGGGGTCAGGAACGAGGTCTGCAGGTTGATGGCGATCAGCACCGCAAGCCATAACAGGTCCACGCCCATGCCGGCGGCGATGGGCGCCAGGATGGGGACGACGATGAAGCAGATCTGGAGAAAATCCAGGAAGAAGCCCAGCAGGAAGATGAGGAGCATGCTGGCGATGAGAAAACCCAGCGTGCCGCCGGGCAGGTTGGTCATCACGTCCAGCACCAGCCGGTCGCCGCCCATGCCCCGGAAC
>VYCZ01000273.1:1099-2859 GCA_009843675.1 Gammaproteobacteria bacterium
ACTATGTTTTCGGCAGTCTCCGCCGTTATCGCGGGAGCGACCTCCGGCCTGAGCCACGCGTGCAGGCTGATGTACACCAGGAACAGCGCCACCAGCAGCATCCCGGGCACGACGGCGCCGATGAACAGCCGGCCGACGGGCACGCCCATCACATCGCCCAGCAGGATCAGGACGATACTCGGCGGGATGATCTGGCCCAGGGTGCCGGCCGCGGCGATGGTGCCTGTGGAAAGCTGCCTGGAATAATTCCGGCGCAACATCGTGGGCAGCGCGATGATGCCCATGGTGACCACAGTAGCGCCCACGACTCCCGTGGTGGCAGCCAGCAATGCCCCGACGACTACGACGGAAACGGCCAGCCCGCCGCGCAGGCGCCCGAACAACAGCCCCATCGTTTCCAGCAGGTCCTCCGCCAGCCCGGATTTGTCCAGCACAATGCCCATGAAAATTAACAGCGGCACCGCCAGCAGGGTGAAGTTGGTCATCACCCCCCAGATCCTCAGGGGCAGCAGGTGGAAAAAATCGAATCCCAGGAATACCCCGCCGAACAGCAGCGCAATCGCCCCGAGGGTGAACGCGACCGGGTAGCCCAGCATCAGCATGAGCATCAGGCTCAGGAACATGAGGACGATCCAGACGGTCATCACTCGTCCCGGTCAGGTTTACGGTCCAGGATAAAGGACAAACTTTTGAGACTCTCGCCGATGCCCTGGATGATCAGCAGGAAAAAGCCCAGCGGAATCGCCGCCTTCAGCACCCAGCGGTAGGGCAGCCCGCCCGGGTCGGGCGAACCTTCGGCAAACTGGTAGGCCTGGGACACGAAGGGCCAGGAGCTTATTATGATCAGGATGCAGAACGGGATCAGGAACAGCAGTGAGCAGACCAGGTTGATCCACGCCCGCCGGTAGTCCGACATGAATCGGCTGCGGTAAACCAGGTCCAGCCGCACGTGGTCGTCATGTTTCAGGGTATAGGCGGCGCCCAGCAGGAAAATGAGGGAAAACAGGTGCCACTCCAGTTCCTGGATCGCGATGGACCCGCTCTGGAAGAAATAGCGCATCATAACGTCGTAACCAACCAGCAATACCAGCGCCGGAACCAGCCAGGACAACCACTTCCCCGAGATCTCACTGAACCACTCAATCTTCCCGGACAATTTCTCAATCAACTCCCGCATCCCCGCATTGTAACCCTTCTCAAATGAGGACACCCATAAATTCCCAAACGAGTCTCAAACGGGGACACCCATAATTCAGATGAGGACACCCATAAATCAAGGTCAACAAAAATTCAGATGAGGACACCCGTAAAACATGGGTGTCCCGGATTTACCTATCCCGGATTTGCCTAAAACATGGGTGTCCCGAAATAGGGAATCAGGAATTGGACAGATTGATGTAATCCGCGACGCTTAAATCGGCGGGTCTTGCGGAGGGAGAGATATTCAATTCTTCCAGTTGCCCCGCGTCGAACCAGGGTTTCAACCCGTTGCTGATCTTTTTGCGGCGGGCGGAGAAGGCGGCTCGCACCAGTTCCGTGAACCGGTTGAAGTCCCTGATCCGGCCGGCCGCTTCGGGCATGACGGTCAATCTCACCACGGCCGAATCGACATTCGGCCTGGGGCGGAAGGCGGCAGGCGCAACGTCAAACAGCTTTTCCGCACGGCAGCGCGCCTGCACCATCACGCTGAGCCGGCCGTATTCGGGCATACCGGCGGCGGCGCAAATACGGTCGACCACTTCTTTCTGCAACATGAACAG
>VYCZ01000273.1:2869-7979 GCA_009843675.1 Gammaproteobacteria bacterium
GCATGTGGCCGACCTGGTTGAAACCCAGCAGGTGGAACAGCAGGGGAGTGGAGATGTTGTACGGCAGGTTGCCCACCACCTTCAGAGGCGCCGGGCCGAAGTCGGCAAAGTCCACTGTCAGTACATCCTGCCGCACCAGGTTCAAGCGGCCGGTACCCTCGCATCGTTCGACCAGCTCAGCGGCCAGGTCCCGGTCGACCTCAACCACGTCCAGTTCACCGGCCGTGCGCAGCAGGGGGAGGGTCAGCGCGCCCCTGCCGGGGCCGATCTCAACGATTCTCTCACCGGGACGCGCATCAATGGCCCGGATTATCCTGTCAACAATGGCCGCGTCCTTGAGAAAATGCTGGCCGAAGCGCCTGCGGACGGGAGGCATGAAAACCGGACTTACATCACCGGGCCAGGTGAATGGCCAAATCGACGGCCGCGCACATGCTGCCCGCATCGGCCCTGCCGGTCCCTGCCAGGTCGAAGGCCGTGCCGTGGTCGACCGAAGTCCGAATGATGGGCAGCCCCAGGGTGACATTCACGGTGTTGCCGAACCCGTGGGATTTAAGCACCGGCAGGCCCTGGTCGTGGTACATGGATATCACGGCATCCGTATTCTCCAGGGAAGCAGCGGTAAAAGCGGTATCCGCCGGGACCGGCCCCGCCAGGTCCAGGCCCTCGGCTTTCAGTTCATCGATGACCGGGATGACGATTTCGTTCTCCTCCATACCCAGCAGGCCGCCCTCCCCGGCGTGAGGGTTGATGCCGCACACCAGCAGGCGCGGTTCGGCGATGTCGAATTTCGCCTGCATGTCATCGGCAACGACCCTGATGACATCGCGCAGGCGCGGGCGGGTGATGCATCCGGCAACCTGGTTCAGGGGCAGGTGCGTCGTGACCAGCGCTACCCGGGCAAAGTCATTCACCAGCATCATCACCGGAGACAGGCTGCCGCAGTAATTCGCGATGTACTCGGTATGGCCCGTGAACTTGTGCCCCGCCGCGGCGATGGCGGACTTGCTCACCGGACCGGTGACCATGGCATGAAACTCACCGGACATGCAGCCGTCCGCTGCGCGCTCGATTGCCGAGACCACGCAATCGCTATTGCGCGGCGCCGGTGTTCCGGGCTTCACCGCGGGCACGGCCAGCGGCTGGTGCAGGTATAACAGTTGCCCGGCCTTGCACGGCCTGATCGGCGCATCGGGATCGTACTGGATTAACTCAACCTCCATGCCGAGCATGCGCGCCCGTGCTTCCAGCACTACGGGATCGCCGATAACAACTCTCTGCGCCCAGACCTGGTTCAGGGCCCCTGCGAGCAGGATATCGGGGCCGATACCCGCAGGTTCCCCCATGGTCAAGGCCACACGCGGACAGGTCATGAATCCAGCCGGTACTCCACGTAGGCCTCGTCGCGCATCTGCCGCAACCAGTCGGTGCGCGCCTCTTCCAGTTTGCGCCGCCGGATCGCCTCCCTGGCCCGCGCCCGCTTGATGTCCTCGGTGCTGTCGTGCTCTCGCCGATCCAGCACCTGGAGGATGTGAAAACCGAACTGTGACGGGAACGGCTCGCTGACGGCGCCGGGCTCGAGGGAGTCCATCATGTTTTCAAACTCCGGCACCAGGTCGCCCGGGTTCACCCAGCCCAGGTCGCCGCCGTCTGCGGCGCTCATGGTATCGACGGAATGGGCCTTGGCCAGCTCGGCAAAATCATCCCCCCCCTCGATGCGCATGCGCAATTGCTGCAACCGGCGCCGCGCATCATCGACCGTGGTCAGTTCATCCGGCCGGACCAGGATATGCCTGACCTTCGTCTGTGTGACGACCACCTGTTCGCTGCTGCGCTTGTCCAGCAGCTTGATGATGTGGTAGCCGCTGGGGCTCTTGATGAGGCCGCTGAGCCCGCCGACTTCCATATCGGAGATGAAATCGGCAAACAGCGTCGGGACCTGGCCGGCCTTGCGCCAGCCCAGGTCGCCGCCGTCCAGCGCCTGCTGGCCGTCGGAGTAGGTAGCGGCCATGTTGGCGAAATCGGCGCCGCCCTGCAACTCGCTCAATGCCTGTTCCGCGGTTTCCCTGGCGCGCGTCACCTGGCGCGAGGAAGCCCCTTCGGGTATGGCGATCAGGATATGGGCGATATGGAACTCGATGTCCGTTTCACCCTGGTGCTCCTGGTTTGACAGGTAGTTGTCGATCTCGCGGTCGGTGACGATGACCCGGTTATCGACCTGGCGCTGTTGCAGCCGGGAAATGAGTATTTCATCGCGAATCTCCCTGCGGAAATTCTCATAGCCGTAACCGTCCTGCTCCAGGATCTCCCGGAACTGGTTCAGGCTCAACTCGTTTTCCCTGGCAATATTGCTGATGGTGCGGTTCAGGGTCTCATCATCGACCCGGATGCCCGTGTTCTGCGCCATCTGGATCTGGAGCTTGGTCATGATCAACCTGTCCAGCACCTGTTTCTGCAGGATGTCCAGGGGCGGCAGGGGGATGTTCTGCTCCTCCATCTGCGTGGTCACGCCCCTGATCTTCACCGCCAGCTCGCTGCGCATGATCACGTCATCGTTGATGACCGCGACGATCCGGTCCAGGTCCTGCACCGCCGTTACCGGGCCGGACAGCAGCATGCCTGCGAGCAGCGCCAGTGCCAACCGGGGTTTCATTGCAGCGGCAGGCTGTCGCCGTAACCCGGTATGGCCTGGTTCAGGAGATCAACGGTCCTCTGGCCGATGCTTCCCAGCCCTTTCAATTCCAGTTGCAGGAAGAAACCGGTATTGAAATCGCCTTCCAGGTTGGACAGGAAACGCCGGCCGACGGCCTTGATGGCAAAACAGCAACCCTCGTATTCCACCCCGAAGAACAGGTCCAGGGTGCGCCCCTCGGATACCGCATAATTCCACCTGCCCACGGTGTTCAGCTTGTCGGTCAGGGGCCAACTGAACGACACGTCGGATTGTTCGATGTCCGTCGGGGTGCGCCGGATCTGGCCGGTCGCGGCCCGTCTTACCCGGTAAGCCAGATTGATGACCTTGCTGCCCTCCGGGTTGTACTGCGCGGTAAGCGCCATTTTCCGGGTGAGACGGTCGTTGATGTCCCAGTAAATCTCCGCGCCCAGGGTCAGGTCGTCACGCAGGTTGGCGCCGGCCTCGACGATCAGCGGCGAGAGCAGGTCGTTTTCCGGTATGCCGATATCCACCAGTTCGCCCTGCGCGCCCAGGATCTGCCTGATGACATCCTGGTCTTCCAGGTAAAACGACTGCGCCACCTGCAGCGAAGCGAGCTGTTTGCCCGTATCCCGGTTGACCAGCCGGCTGCCCAGGGCCAGGGTAACCTGGTTCGTGTCGCCGATGCGGTCGTAGCCGCTGAACCGGTTTTCCCGGAACAGGGCGTTATAGTCCAGGTTGAAGACGGACGAATCGAAGACCGGCAGGTCGTTCTGGTCCTCGTGCGGCACGTACAGGTAGAACAGCCGCGGTTCCAGCGTGTGCTGGAAGTCGCGGTCCCGCATCCGGAAATCCCGTTCCAGGAACACGCCGCTGTCCACGCTGACGATGGGCAGGGTCCGGTTCGGACTCTTTTTGAAAGGCCCCTGCTTGTCCAGTTCGTACTGGGTGAAGCGCACCCCGACCCTGGGCACGAGGAAAGCCGCCTGGGTGCGGATCGGGTAACTGATGGTCGGGTACAGGTCGGCGCGGAACCCGGTCACGTCCACCGTGACCCCGGTTTCGCCGGTGCGGTCGAAATAGGTGAAATCCGTCCGCAGGTCGAGGTTGATTTTTTTGTTGCCGCTCAGGGGGCGGTACCTGAATTGCAGGCGCGGCAGGTTTTTGTAGGGCCTGGATGTGACCCGGATGCTCTGGTCGACGATCTGGTAGCTGTGCAGCCGGCCCAGTACGTTCCAGTTGCGGCCGCGGTAGGTCACGTCTGCCCGGCGCGGCAGGTAGCGGGTACTGGAAATGGCCAGGTCCGTGCCGAAGTCCTCCAGGTATTCCGGGTCAGAAGCCTGGTTGTAGTCCACGTACAGCCGGCCCCGGCCGAGGAAACTCTGGGTGAGTTCGATATTGAGCATGCTGCGGTCGCGATCATCAAACCCGACGTCGCCGGGCAGGTATTCCAGGTTCACCCGGCCCTCACCCCCGGTGCGAATGTAGCGGAATTCCAGCATGCCCATGACGCCGCTGTTGGCCAGCACCCTGGGGGTGATGGTCGCGTCCATGTTGGGCGCGATGTTCCAGTAATAGGGCAACCGGGTTTCAACCCCGCCGTGGCTGTTCTTGCCGATGCCCGGCGCCAGGAAGCCGGATTTGCGTTCCCGGCTCAGGGGGAAGGTGAAGTATGGCGCGTAGAACACCGGGATGTCCTTGATCTTGAGGACGATGTTCCTGCCCGAGCCGCGGTCCGTGTCATGGTTGAGGTGCAGTTCCCGCGCGCTGATGCGCCAGAAATTCTCCTCGATGCCGCCGCCGTTCTCCGGCGCGCAGGTAGTGAAGGACATGCCTTTCCCGGAAGTCAGGGTCCCGGGGTCGATGAACAGTTCGTCGGCCCTGCCCCGGGCATCGCTGTCGTGCAGGTAGTATTCGGCGCTGGACACGGTTGCCGTGCTGTCCTCGACGTCGATATGGGCGCCATCGCCGCTCAGGAACAGCGATTCCTCCCAGAACTTCACGTCGCCGGACAGGTCGACGAAACTCCCCGGGTCGTTGTATACCGCGTTGTCCGCGCGCGCCTGCCACGTGTCCGTGGACATCTCGACGGAACCCGTCAGGTGCGAGATGCCCTTCTCGGTGAGGTCGATGCTGTCGGCATTGAGGTATGTATCGCCTTCCTCCGTCTCCACATCCACCACCGGCCGCTCCGGCACCTGGAACACGATGGGGCAGAACGGCCCCCCGGCCACCGGCGCCTCCTGCGCCAGGACCGCGCCGCCCCACAGCAGCAGTAAAAGACAGGACACCCACATAAAAGACAGGACACCCACAAAAATCATATGGGTGTCCTGTCTTTTATGTGGGTGTCCTGTAGAGGACATGCCTGCACCTCGCTTTGTCACTCCCGCGCTCCCTTCGTCACTCATTGCATCCTTCCCTGGATGCAACCCTGCGGGCGGCTATCGCCGTGCA
>VYCZ01000372.1 GCA_009843675.1 Gammaproteobacteria bacterium
CTACCGGACTTACGTTGAATCGACCGTGTTATTGGCACGCGCGTGCGGTTCATCGGCGTGGTTGTCCTTCATCCTGAATCATGGCGACTGGCAGCCCGGGCAGATGAGCACTGCGGTTCAAGAGCGCGTGTGGGCCGGCAATTCGGCTTCGGCGAAGGTTGCGGTGCCGCTCGCACCGATGCCTGGCTGGCGCGCCGAGCGGCATGACGGCGGCACAACGATCTCCGGCGACTGGCCGTACTCGTCAGGCAGCTCGCACGCCAGTTGGGCATTGATCGGTTTTCCGCTGCTGGACGACGACGGCTCGCAGACAGACAACATGATCGGGCTGATCAACACCAGCGGGATCCCGGTCCGCGACACCTGGCATGTTGCCGGCATGGCCGGGACCGGCAGCAACACCTTTGAAATCCGGGATGTTTTTATTCCGGACGAGGAAACGATCACCTTGTCCGCGATCATGAGCCACCGGTTTGAAACGCCCTACAGCGCTGAAGCGCAATACCATATGGATTCCGGTGTGATCTTCCACGTCGCGACATTGGTGCCCGTGGTCGGCCTCGCCAAAGCCGCACTGGATTTGACCCTGGAACGCATCACGACGCGTCCTAAACCGGTGACTTATACGTTTTACGCGGATACCACCAAGTCGCCGGCGACCCAATTTGCGATGGCGCGCGCCACCTGGCTGATCGAGACGGCACTGGAGCAGACGCGTGCCACCGCCGACGCCATCGATGCGCAAGCACTGACGGCGCGTCCGTTCCCGGCGATCGAGCGCGCGAGGTTTGCCATGCGTTCGGCACAGGCGCATCGCATGTGCCGCGAAGGCGTGGATTTATTACTTGACGTGCAGGGCGCAGGCGCTTTCGCGCTCAATAATCCGCTGCAACGGATCTGGCGCGACATGCATGTAGCCAGCCGGCATGGATTGTCGGTGCCGGGCATGAAGCAGGAACTGTACGGCCGCGCGTTGTTGGGCGCCGATGAACAGCAGATGACGCCGATTCGCTAGTCCCTGTTTAATGAAATCATTACATATCCTTCCAGTCACCAATCTTTTCGAATGCGGCGGCAGCTTTTAAAACGGTGGCTTCGTCAAAACGCCGCCCCACCAGCATCATACCCACCGGTAATCCATCGACCATGCCGCAGGGCACATTCATGGCCGGATGATGGGTGACATCCGTCGGGCAGGTATTGCCTAACATCTCGAAAGCCCTGCCGATGTACTCAAGCGGCGCAGCATCGGTCGACCCAAGCGGTTGTGCCCGCATGGCGGTGGTAGGCATGACGATGAGATCGACATCAGCCAGCGCTTCATCGTATTTGGCGCGCAGTACGTTCCCCAGGTTCTGGGCCCTGGCATAGTAGACGCCGGGTTGCTGTCTCAGTATATATTCACCGGCCAGCATCACTAGCTTGGTGGTTTTGGATAGCTCGTCCACCCGCTCACGCCATTGTCTGCCGTAGAACTCCGCCAGACTCGACAGGTAGTGGCCGTTCCAGCTTGTGCCCTGCGACCCGGCTTTCATCATCAGGGTGGCGCCTTCAAAACCGAAGCCATTCCAGATATGCGGGCCATCCAGGTGCATAGGGATGGAAATCTCCTTCGCACTGGCGCCAAGCGCCTCCAGTTTTGTTACTGCTTCGCGAACTTTCGCATCCACGACGGCTTCGCTTTCCGGGCGCGCAAAACCTTCTTTCAGCACGCCCAGCCTGAGACCTGCTATTCCCTGATCAAGGGCTGCCATATAATCCTGCTTCACCACGTTTACCTGGCGCGGATCATGACCGTCTTCACCGGCGATCACGGAAAGTAAAAGGGCAACATCCTCAACCGTGCCTGCCATCGGACCGCAGTGATCCAGTGTCAACTCGATCGGGAATGCGCCGGTATAGGGGACCAGACCATGGGTAGGTTTGAGGCCATAAATACCGGTCCAGGATGCCGGCATACGTATAGACCCCCCCTGGTCGCCGCCAAGCGCCATGTCCACCGCGCCTATCGATACCAGGACCGCGCTGCCGCTGGACGATCCGCCGGCTGCACGTCCCGGATCATGGGGATTGGTAACGGGATGGGGCATGGAAGTAAAACTGGAACCGGACAGGCAAAGATCCTCACAGGTTGCCTTACCCAGGATGGTGCCGCCCGCATCGAGAATGCGGGTGACGACGGTGGCGTCATTATCAGGTATATACCCTTCCACAGCGCGGGAGCCGTTCATCATCGGCACACCCGCAATACAGATATTGTCTTTGATCGCGATCGATTTCCTTTTCAACGGACCTTCCGTTGCACCCTCGATCGTGGTCTTCCAGTACCAGGCATTGTGCGGGTTGTCCTCCGGGTCGGCTGCACTGCCCTTGTCGCGTTTGTAACCGCTGACCAGTACTGGCGCTTCCAGTTCATCGATCATGTCTAAGGAAGCCAGTGTGTCGGTCAATAACTGTTGATACTCTGCTAACTCTGAATCACTGATGCTCATGCCATAGTATTCAGCAATATCAGCCATGTCTTGTCTGTCGGGTCGTTTAATGCTCATGTTTACACCTGCTTATTTGGTGAATTGTTTCAAACGCGCGTAATCCGCTACGCAACTCCCTGGATTATAATATATGGCCAGGGACAGAATCGAACTGCCGACACAGGGATTTTCAGTCCCCTGCTCTACCTACTGAGCTACCTGGCCAGGGAGATGGAGGCGCCGTGCTTCTGGCGCTACAGAGCAAAATGGTGTATTAAATCCGACTCCGGGTTTTCCGTCAAGAGGTACTGCCTTGAAACAGGATGAATTGAAGTTCGCGCTGCGCGGCACTCTGATACATGCGCCGGCGATTGGTGCAGTTGAAATTCTTGAAAACGCCTTGCTCGCGGTGGACGACGGGGGTCAAATCGCCGAGGTAACCAATCCCGGCGAACAGGGTTACGCGGAACTGGAACAGTTGGCGGCACAGGCCGGCAAACTGGAAGAGTTGTCGCCCAAGCAGTACCTGCTGCCCGGTCTGGTGGACACTCACGTCCATGCTCCGCAATGGCCGCAACTGGGCAAGGCCCTGGACCGGCCCCTGGATGAGTGGCTGCAAAAATACACCTTCCCGCTGGAGGCCAGGTACGCCGATGCGGAGTTCGCCGAACGGGTTTACCGCAACCTGGCCCGGACACTGATCGCCAACGGAACGACCACGGCGATGTACTACGCCACCATACACCTCGAGGCATCGATGCGCCTGGCAGAAATCTGCCTGGAGCAGGGCCAGCGGGCACTGGTCGGCAAGGTCGCCATGGATAACCCCGAGCAGTGCCCGGATTATTACCGCGACGCGAGCGCCGGGCAGGGGCTGGAAGATACCGGGAGGTTCATGGAGCAGGTACTGGGCATGCCAGGCAATGCCGGCAGGCTGGTGTTGCCCGTCATCACCCCCAGGTTCATTCCTGCCTGCACCGATGAAATGCTGCAGGGACTGGGCGAGCTGGCGCAACACAGTGGCTGCCACGTGCAGACCCATTGCTCCGAAGGCGACTGGGAACACGCATATGTACTCGAACGCTATGGAAAGACCGACACGCTGAGCCTGGACGGTTTCGGCTTGTTGACCCCGCAGACGGTCCTGGCCCATTGCGACTTCATCGATGACGCGGACATGAGGGTAATCAAGGGAGCGGATACGGGGATCGCGCACTGCCCGCTGTCGAACCTGTATTTTGCCAACGCCGTCTTTCCGGCGCGCAAAGCCCTTGACCGGGGATTGCAAGTCGGCCTGGGCACGGACATTGCAGCCGGGGCAAACCCCGGCATCCTGCACAACTGCCAGATGGCGGTCACTGCCTCCCGGGCGCTGGAGGACGGCGTGAACCCGGACCTCCCCGCAGAGGAACGGGGCACAGCCGGGACGCGCATCGATTTCCGCGAGGCCTTCTGGATGGCAACCGCGGGAGGGGGAGAAGCGCTGGGCCTGAAGGTGGGCAAATTCGTCCGGGGTTACGCTTTCGACGCCATCGTGGTCGACACCGACGCGCCGGACAGCAACCTCATCATCTGGGAAGACATGGACAATGGCGATGATATCCTGCAGAAGATCATCTACAACGCCGACCGCCGCAACATCAAGCGGGTATGGGTGCAGGGGGAACAGATCAAGGGCTGAGGCCGAAAGGCCTGCACCAGGAAAACCCGTCCTACGACACCGGCACGTACTCTTTCGGTTTCTCCGAGCCTTCGCCGAAAAAATATTTTTCCATTTCTTCTTCCAGGAACTTGCGCGCCTTGGGTTCGAAGGGGGTCAGGCGGTATTCGTTGATCAGCATGGTCTGGTGTTGCAGCCACATCTGCCAGGCTTCCTTCGATACGTTTTCATAGATGCGCCTGCCCAGGTCGCCGGGGTAAGGCGGGGCGGGCAGGCCTTCCGCTTCCCGGTTCAGTTTTATGCAGTTGACCGTATGTGCCATGATGTCTTTACTCCTGATGTAAGGGGTCAGAGTAAAAGTTCTTTGAACGCAGGGGTCAGAGTAAAAATTCTTTCAGAATTTCTTACTCTGACCCCGGATATCCTTTGCTCTGACCCCGGTTTTGCCGATTCTGTCATACCTGCTTTAACAACGCCTTCACCGGGGCGGCCATGCCTATTTCCTGGCCGTGTCCGGGGGCGTACCAGAGGTAGGTTTCATTATCCCGTATTGTATCGGCCTTGTCCCGGATTACGGCTTTGACCGGGGTAATGTCGAGGTGATAGTGGCTGAAGCTGTGGCGGATTTGCGGTAACGTGGTAAGCGCTTCGGACACCAGGAGCGCGCGGGTTTCCAGCCAGTCGGCCAGTTCCGTGCCGGAGCGGTATTCCGGGAAACTCCACAACCCGCCCCAGATGCCGGCCGGCGGGCGCTTTTCGAGCAGGATTTCCCCCTGCTCGTTTTGCAGCAGGGCGAATACCACCTTGCGCACCGGCAGGGAGTTCCTGGTTTTCCCGGTCGGCAATTGCTGCTGTTCGCCATGGCGCAACGCATGGCAGCCCGATGCGAGGGGACAATCGGCGCAGCGCGGCCGGCTGCGGGTACAGACAGTAGCGCCCAGGTCCATGATGGCCTGGGTATAGGCAGCCGTTTCCTGTTGCGGCGTTTCCTGTTCCGCCAGTTCCCACAGGCGCCTTTCCACCTCCCCGCGGCCGGGCCACCCGTATATCCCGTAGAAACGCGCCAGCACCCGTTTTACGTTGCCGTCGAGAATGGGAGCGCGGCGGCCATGCCCCAGGGTCAATATGGCCCCCGCGGTGGAACGCCCGATGCCGGGTAACGCCATTAACGCGTTCAAGTCAGCAGGCAGTTGTCCGTCAAAATCCCAGACGATTATTTGCGCGGCACGGTGCAGGTTCCTCGCCCTGGCGTAATACCCCAGCCCGGTCCAGAGGTGCAGCACCTGGTCCAGGGGGGTTTCAGCCAGTGCGCGCGCGTCGGGGAACCGTTCGACGAAGCGGAGGAAATAAGGTATGACGGTTTTCACCTGGGTCTGCTGAAGCATGATTTCGGACACCCAGACGCGGTAGGGGTTCGCGTTCTGCTGCCAGGGCAGGTCATGCCGGCCATAGCGTTTGAACCAGGGCAACAGGGCAATGGCGAGTTCAGGCATCAGTCTTCAGTGGGCCAGGAATTCAGGGGTCAGAGTAAAAATTCTTTCAGAATTTCTTACTCTGACCCCATATATCCGTCTTTTGCAAGGCTTTCCATCGTGAGTATGCTTGTCTTCGCCTCCTTGATCATCTTGCGTTTCAGGATAAACGGCCCGATGCCGGGAGGCACCCAGAAATCCGGCTGGAGATTGAAGCCGTAGACGATTTCAGAACGGCCCGGGCCGAGCGGCTTGACGTGCCATTCAGCCCTGCCGGTTATGAAATCACTCTGTTCCGGCACCATGACCGCCACGAGCCTGCCTTCGGGGAACTGTTCCACGTCTTCAACCATGATGACCCTGAAACAGAAGAACACGATACATGTCTTGACCACGAGGCGGCGCCGGGTGGTGTCTTCAGGCGCGTCCGGTACAAGACCCGATTCAATCATCACTGCGCTGAGCTGATGGAAGTTTTCGTGGTCCGTCAAAAGCGCCACCAGGTCTTCCTGTCCGGCATCGACCTCCATGGTGAGGTTCAACCGGTAATCGTTGCCTTCATGTTCTGCTTTGGCGTACTTTATTTCGCCGGCGCTTGACAGGGTACTGAAACAGGCCAGGGATAGTATAAAAAGTAGCCGCATCGGATTTTTGGGGTCAGAGTAAAATTTATCGGGTTTATATTTTAACCACACTTCTCAAATAATTTTACTCTGACCCCGTATATTTGATGAATCAGTTCTTCTTGAAAATACCCCTCAATCCTTCCTTCAGTCCCTTTTTCAGCAACTCCTGCAAGGGATCGATTCCGGATTCTTCTTCCGTTTCCTGCTCATTCTCCGACTCTTCAGGCGTTTGTGCGCCGGGGAGCTTCAGGTCGAAAACGTCAAGGACCTGCTCCACCAGCGATCCTGCCAGTATGTCTTCCCAGGCCAGCCTTATTTTCGGATCATCCAAGGAGCCGTCAACAATCAGAGGTAATGCCAGGCCTTCCAGTTCGGCCAGTTCCCTGCCTCCCGCGCCTTTTGCGGTATTGACGACAGTCGCCATGGCCCGGTAATCGATGGTGTCGGTGTGCAGGTCCGCCAGCACGCCCTCACCCTGCAGGCGGAACGCCGGGGCTTTCAGCTCCAGGTCGTCCATGCGGATAATGCCGTTTCTTGCCACGGGATTGCCGGTAAATTCGGTAAAATCGGTAGCCGCGCTATCCTCCACGTCAATGATTTGACCTTTTTTGAACTGCTTCCACTGGCGCAGTGCCCGGCCCAGGTTGAAACCGGTTATGGCGCCCTCGGTGAAATTCAGACTCATGGGGCCGCCCAGGCTGCGTTTCATGGCGGCAACGCTGTCACCCTGTGCGGTCAGCGCGGCAGTGAAATTCCCCTTACCGCGCAGGCGCGCCTTGCCGGTCATGTCCATAAGCATAGGTTCGGCCTGAATGCCCGTCAGATTTGAGTTGAGCATGAGTCTCGGCATTTCGGAGTTGACATCCACCGTAATGTCGGCGGACAGGCGGCCTTCATACAGTGCAGCCGTTACCGGGTACGCCCGCAACACGCCGTCCCTTGCATTCAGGCGCATCCTGAAACCGTCCAGGCGCGCCTTTGAAACGATCAACCGATCTACGCTCAGGTCGCCGGCCAGGTTGGTGACGGCCAGGGCGGCAATGGGCAGTGCCGCGGCCTCGCCACCTGTCTGCCTCGCCCGGGAGTCCGGCGCCAGGTAACGATCCAGGTCGATCTGATCCACGGCCAGGTCGAACTGCACTCCGTCAGTGGCGTATGTAATAACGCCGGACACGGTCGCGTCCAGCGCCGGCTTGTCGCTGCTGACATGGAAACCCAGGCTGATGTCAACCGGTTCGCCGTATTTCAGCTCCGCTGTCGATACATCAATACCGGAAAACTCGTAGCGCGCCGCTGCCTGCCGGTCCTCCAGGGTAACCCTGGCGTCTTCGATGTTCACGCCTCCCAGGGCAACCGCGGCCAGGGGCAGCATCGGCTTGTCTCTCTCCCCGGCCTCCCCGTCGAACGCATTCCAGTTGGCAATGCCCTGCTCATTGCGGACCAGGTTGATGACCGCGCCCCTGAGGGCAACCGTGTCCACTTCGTATTCTTCCCGTAACAGGGGCAGGGATTTGACCCTCAGCTTGAGGTAATCCAGAGAGGCGAACGGTTCCGCGCCGAATTCTTCGGTATCTGCGATACTGACATCGTCAGCCTCCACGCCCAGCCAGGGATAGAACGTGAAGGCAATGGGGC
>VYCZ01000321.1 GCA_009843675.1 Gammaproteobacteria bacterium
CCTGATCGAAGCAAATGCCGACCTGATTCTCGAAGAGATCGGCATTGACTTCCGTGATGATCCGGAGGCGTTGACGTTGTTGCGTGAAGCGGGCGCGGACGTGCAAGGTGAGCGAGTGCGTTTCCCCAAAGGCATGTGCCGGGCGATAATCCAGGCATCAGCGCCGGCTGAATTCACCCAATATGCCCGCAACCCGCAACGCAACGTGGTCATAGGCGGCAGGCGCACCGTGCTCGCTCCTGCCTACGGTTCGCCTTTCATCCACAACCTCGATGAGGGCAGGCGCTACGCCACCATTGAGGACTTCCGTAATTTTGTCAAACTGACTTATATGAGCCCCGGCCTGCACCATTCCGGCGGCACCGTTTGCGAACCTGTTGACCTGCCGGTCAACAAACGCCATTTCGACATGATCTACAGCCATATCAAATACAGCGACAAGCCGTTCATGGGATCGGTTACCCATCCGGAACGGGCGCAGGACACTGTTGATATGGCCAAAATCGTGTTCGGCGAAGAGTTTGTGGAACAGAATACGGTAATAACCAGCCTGATTAACGCAAATTCCCCGCTGACCTATGACGCCACCATGCTCGGAGCGGCAAAAATCTATGCCAGCCATAACCAGGCCACGGTGATTTCTCCCTTCATACTGGCCGGCGCAATGTCGCCGGTAACCGTGACCGGTACGGTTACGCAAATACTGGCGGAAGCCCTGGCCGGCATGGCCTTTATCCAGATAGTCAGGCCTGGAGCGCCGGTCGTTTTCGGCACGTTCTCATCCTCCATGTCCATGCAGTCCGGAGCGCCGACCTTCGGTACACCTGAACCCAGCCTGGTGCTCTACATCGCCGCGGCGCTGGCGCGCAGACTGGGGGTCCCGTTCCGCAGCGGCGGCGGGCTGTGTGCAGCAAAAATTCCCGACGCACAAGCTGCCTACGAGTCGGCCAACACCCTGCAGACGGCCGCGCTTGCCGGGGTCAATTTCATGCTGCATACGACCGGCTGGCTGGAAGGCGGACTGGCAATCGGATATGAAAAATTCATCACCGACATGGACCAGGCCAACATGATAGCGGTATTGCTGCAGGGTGTGGACATATCGGATAACGGTCAGGCCCTGGATGCGATACGGGAAGTGGGACCCGGCAAACATTACCTGGGAGCCACCCATACCCAGGCGAATTTCGAGACTGCATTCTATCGTTCCATCACGGCCGACAACAACAGTTTCGAACAGTGGCAGGAAGACGGCTCCCTGGACACAGCGCAACGGGCTAACAGGATTTGGAAGAAAATGCTGTGGGATTACACGCCGCCGGCGCTCGACACAGCGGTGGATGAGGCGCTGCTGTCATATATTGCAAAGCGAAAATTACAGTTTCCGGATAAGAATTACTGACGGGACCCGAATACCATTTGTTATCCGGACATGGAAAAAATTATCGTGTACTGGCGTGATATTCCCTCACAGGTAATTGTGAAACAGGGACGGAAAAAGGGCAAAGTCCTGCTGAACCCGCGCTTTCAGAATGCCATAGACAGAGCCGCGATGCGAGCGCGTAAACAGGATAGCGATGCCTATATGAAAGAGTGGAAACGGGTTAAATCCGTCATGGCAAACGAGCAAGACCCGCAGCAGGCTGCTTTGCATGAAGCGCAGCGAATCGAGGCTGCTTATCCCGACGAACGGCTGGTCGGTTTGATCAGGAACCACGGGCTGGCAGAAAACCTGGGCGGTTAAGTTCCATGTACAGAATGCGCCTTTGGTCAGCGCGGCATGCCGGATGGCTCAGTGTGCTCTACAATGCCTGGGAAAATATCCTCATCCGACTCCATCCCCTGTTTGAGCGTATCGGTTATGAACGCCTGGACAAGCTGTTCCTCTCCATTGAAAAACCGGTAAAAGGCTTTCTGTTCGATTCCCGATCCTGCGGCCAGTGCACCCTGAGTATCACCGGTATGTCCTGTCCGATGAACTGCCCGAAGACCATGAGAAACGGGCCCTGCGGCGGCGTGCGTCCGGATGGATCCTGTGAGGTCAAACCGGACATGCCATGTGTATGGGTGGTTGCATGGGAAGGCAACCGGCGCATGAACAAGAACGAACATGTCATTGAGCCGGTACTGCCGCCTGTTGATTCACGTCTCCAGGGTACCTCGGCCTGGCTCAGGAAAGTCCGGGAGCATCACGGCCACCCGGAACTCAACAAATATGTTATTTGAAGACGAACCGATAGCGGGCGAAAACCTGCCAATCCTGCCGGGTCATGTATCCCCCGGCCGCCTGGAACGCGTGCTCCGCGCCGGCGGTTTTGCGGTGACCACTGAAATCGCCCCCCCGGATTCAGCCGATCCTGTTGAAGTATACGAGCGCGCGGCCATGTTCGACGGCTACGTGGACGCGATCAATGCCACCGACGGTTCCGGCGCAAACTGCCACATGTCCAGTGTCGGCATTTGTTCACTGCTGACGCGCCGCGGTTACGCCATGGTCATGCAGGTATCCTGCCGGGACAGAAACCGGATCGCTATACAGGGAGACGTCCTGGGCGCATCGGCCATGGGCGTCACAAATATACTGTGCCTCACCGGGGACGGCGTGCAATCAGGCGATCATCCACAGGCAAAACCGGTGTTTGACCTGGATTCCATGAGTACGCTGGAGATGCTGCGCGGGATGCGTGATGACGGCCGGTTCATGAGCGGCCGCGTGATTACCAGTCCGCCGCGGGTGTTCCTTGGCGCCGCGGCTAACCCGTTTGCCGAACCGTTCGATTTCCGCCCCTCGCGCCTGGCAAGGAAAATTATGGCCGGCGCCCAGTTCATTCAAACCCAGTACTGCTTCGATATGGATGTGTTCAGCCGATACATGGCGCGGGTGCGCGACCTCGGGTTACACGAGAAAGTCTATATCCTGGCCGGCGTTGGTCCGTTGGCCTCCGCCCGCTCGGCGGCATGGATACGCGCCAATATTGCCGGGATACATATACCGGATTCCGTCATCAGGCGGCTGCGGGGCGCCACCGACCAGGCCCGGGAGGGCGTCAATATCTGCATGGACATGATTCACCAGGTTCGGGAAATCGAAGGCATACACGGCGTCCATATCATGGCCTACCGGCAGGAACACCGGGTTGCCGAAATTGTGGAATCAACAGGTATCCTGCAGGGCAGAACGCCGTGGCATCCAGGCATTGCCCGCCGGCAGGAAGAAACCAGGTTACGTGAAGTGGGTTAAGTACCGGAGCATCAACAACAATGACAGAAACACTGATCAGTTCGGCAACCAGGGAAGTCGTGATCGGCTTTGAACGTCCTTTCGTGATCATCGGCGAACGGATCAATCCGACCGGCAGAAAAATCCTGGCTGAAGAGATGAAAAATGGAGACTACAGCCGCGTCGAGGCTGACGCCATTGCCCAGGTTGAAGCAGGCGCGCACATGCTGGACGTAAATGCCGGCATCCCGCTGGCTGACGAACCGGCGATCCTGGCGCAAGCGGTCAAACTGGTACAGTCGGTCACGGATGTGCCCTTGTCCATCGATTCCTCCATCGTCGCGGCCCTGGAATCCGGCCTGGCCGTCTACCGGGGCAAGGCCCTGGTCAATTCCGTTACCGGCGAAGAGGAACGGCTGGAATCGGTATTGCCCCTGGTCGCCAGGTACGGCGCCGCGGTGGTGGCCATTTCCAATGATGAAACGGGCATATCGGAAGACCCGGACGTGCGTTTTGAAGTTGCCAGAAAAATCGTGGAGCGCGCCGCCGACCACGGCATACATCACAGCAACGTCGTGGTCGACCCGCTGGTGATGCCTGTCGGGGCAATCAATATGGCCGGCAGGCAGGTCATGCACATAGTCAGACGCCTGCGCGAGGAACTCAAGGTCAATACGACCTGCGGCGCGTCCAATATCAGCTTCGGCCTGCCCAATCGCAACGGCATCAACGGCGCATTTCTCACTATGGCCATCGGCGCCGGTATGACATCAGCGATTACCAACCCCCTCCACGGCGAGGTAATGCAGGCGGTGCTTGGCGCGGACGTAATGATGGGGCATGATCCGGATTGCGCCCGCTGGATCAAGAAATACCGCGAGCCTGTGGCCGAGCTGGAAACAGGGACCGGACGCAGGGACAGCCCCCGGCGCCGGCGCCGCGCCTGATAAAAGCATTAATCCGCAGATGACGCAGATGGACGCAGATATAAAAGATGACTCTTATAAAACATCTGCGATAATCTGCGTCATCTGCGGATCAAATGGATAAATCAGTCAATACGGCTAAAGTTGTTTTTTCTCCCTCGGGGAGACGGGGTGTTTTTCACCTGGGCACTCCCCTGCTGGAGGCGGCCAGGGAACTGGGTGTCGACATTGATTCCGTCTGCGGCGGCCGCGGCCTGTGCGGACGCTGCCAGATCACCTGCACCGAGGGCCGGTTCCCCAAGCTGGGAATTACCTCGAAGCAGGAACACCTCTCTCCATTCAGCGTCACCGAACGAAAATACGGCGAAAGAAAAACTCCCCTGGACCACGGCCGGCGCCTGAGTTGCCAGGCCGCCGTCCGGGGCGATTTACTCATCGATGTGCCTCCCGAGAGCCAGATCCATCGCCAACTGGTACGCAAGGAAGCCGAACAGAGGGATATTACGCTCGACCCGGTCGTTCACCTGCACTACGTGGAGGTACAGGAAGCGGACATGCACGAACCCAAGAGCGACATGACCAGGCTGGTGGAGGCATTGAGCTACCAGTGGGGGTTTACCGATCTGAAATGGCGCTTTGCATTGATGGATAACATCCAGCCGGCATTACGAGAAGGCGATTGGTCGGTCACGGCCGCGATACACCAGGGCAGGGAAATCATCGCGCTGTGGCCGGGATACAAGGACGTCGTGTACGGTCTGGCCATAGACGTCGGTTCGACCACGATCGCCGCGCACCTCTGTGATTTGGGCACGGGCGAGGTCATCAGTTCCGACGGGATGATGAACCCTCAGATCCGTTTCGGCGAAGACCTGATGAGCAGGGTGTCATACGTCATGATGCACCCCGAAGGCGCCGAAGAGATGACACGGGCGGTCCGGGAGGGAATCAACCGGCTCATAGGGCAAATCAGTGCCGGCACAGGCATATCTCCCCTGGATATCGTCAGCATCACGGTAGCCGGCAACCCCATCATGCATCACCTGCTGCTGGGCATCAGCCCGGTCGAACTGGGCGCGGCCCCGTTTGCCCTGGCGGTTGATTCTTCTGTCTATGTCGACGCCGGGGAACTGGATATCGACATCAATCCCGGCGGTATCGTCTACATTCTCCCGTGCATAGCCGGACACGTCGGCGCCGATTCGGCCGGCGTCATCCTGTCCGAACAACCCCATGTCCACGATGATGTCAGCCTGCTCATCGACATCGGCACCAACGCGGAGATCGTGCTGGGGAACCGGGAACGGCTGCTGGCCTGTTCCAGCCCGACGGGACCGGCCTTTGAAGGCGCACAGATCAGCTGCGGCCAGCGGGCCGCTCCCGGCGCCATTGAGCGGGTGCGTATTGACCCTGATACCCTGGAGCCCAGGATAAAGGTAATCGGTTCGGACCTCTGGTCCGACGACCCCGCGTTCGCGGCTCCGGACAAGCCCGCGGCCGTCACCGGCATCTGCGGCTCGGGTATCATCGACGCCCTGGCGGAAATGTACCTGTGCGGGATACTGATGAGTGACGGAATGATCGACAGCAGACTGGCGGACAGGACCGACCGTATCGTCGAGGATGGCCGCACCCACTCTTATATCCTTTACCGTGGAAATTCGACGATTTCGATCACCCAGAACGACGTCAGACAGATCCAGCTTGCCAAGGCCGCATTGTATGCGGGCGTCAAACTGCTGATGGACAGGATGGGCATCACGTCCGTGGACAGGATAAGACTGGCCGGCGCATTCGGCAGCCATATCGACGTCAAACTGGCCATGGTCCTGGGAATGATACCGGACTGCCCCCTGCAGCAGGTCGCATCCGTCGGCAACGCCGCCGGCACCGGCGCCAGAATCGCCCTGCTGAACAATGAATCCAGGGAGGAGATTGAAACCGTGGTAAGGAAGATAGAGAAAATCGAGACCGCAGTCGAAACAAGGTTTCAGGAATACTTCGTCAACGCCATGGCTATACCGCATAAAACGGACTCGTTTCCCAACCTGCATAAAGCCGTCATGCTGCCGTCCGTGAAGACTTCACAGCCGGACCAAGCGAAGGTTAAGAGAGAGAGGCGGCGGAAGAGATAGATGGTAAGCTTCGAAGAAAACTGTCTCTTCGACGATGCCCGCCCAATGAGCGGCTAATCAGGCTGCCTTCACAGAAACCTCAAATTCAAGGCCAAGCAACGCGGCCAGTTTATACAACTGGGTCAGATTTTTGTTCATGAGCCGGGGGTTGAGTAGCCTCTGCACCTGGTTATCTGACGTCTTCAATTGCCGCGCCAGATATTTTTTAGAGATTTTTTTTCGGTCTATTTCTTCGTTAATGCGCGCAACAATGTTTTCAATATGGTCGCGCAGCATATATTCGGGGTCCTTAACAAGAAACAGGGGCTGGTCATAAGGCATGTAATCCGTTTTTCCATTGGCAAATTCGATTTTCAGGGTTCTGCCCGAAGTCTCTTCATCCACCTGGATATGAGCTACCGGGTCTGTAATGCCGAGAGCCCCATAATGAACCACCACTTTTTTCCCCGAGGCGTAAACGATATGAAGCTCTTTTTTCCTGTTGGAGAACGTGGCTGATTTGAATTTCATATTTTGCCTTCCGCGATGAGTTCTTCTATAACTTTCCTCAGTTTACGGTTTACCTTTCCGCTTAACACCCTCATATCAGGTATGACTATTTTTGCTACTTGCCGCCTATCTTTATAAACATGTACATGCTTTGGAGAGTGATCGCCAATCCACCATTCAATAATGTATCCGTCCCTTTTTTCGCGTCCCATAGGTGAATACTACTACATTTAGTAGCGTTTGTCTGTTTTATTTTCAAGCCGGACTGGTCTGACCCTATACTCCGACAAGTTGGTCGATCGGGTCAGTCGCTAGTTTGAATTGATTGGCTTTTTCCCTAATCCCGCTTTGGAAAGTCCAGGAATCAAAAAAGCCTTGCCTGTATAATGTCTTGCGTGATTAATAACATTCACCCGATGGGTGCAACAGACAAGGCTTATGAACATCCTACCTTATACGATAGCCAATACCAATGATTTATTGACCGGCCGCGGCGGGCTGGTATGTGTGGCGGAGTTGATGCGTCAGATTGGGTTTTCATCCTGGGTTGAACACTACTTTCCCAAGCCGGGCAGCAACCGGGGTTATCAGCCGGCGGAGGTGGTCACGTTATGGATGCTGATGTTGCACGAGGGGGCGCGTTGTCTGGAGGACGTGCGCCACATCCGGGAAGACAAGGCGTTGCGCAAGCTGCTGGGCTTGCGGCGGTTGCCGAGCGCGGACATGCTGGGGGACTGGCTGCGGCGGCTGGGCCAGGATGCGGTCGGCATCCAGGCATTGGTAGAGATAAACCGGCGCTTGTTGGCGTTGACCTTGGGGGGCTGCGCGGAGGTGACGCTGGACATTGACGCCACGCCGGCGCTGTGTGCCAAGCGTGAGGCGCAGCGGACCTACCTGGGGGAGCAGGGCTACATGCCGATGCTGGGGCATATTGAGGCGACCGGTCAGGTCGTGGGATGCGAGTTCCGGGCCGGGAACGTGGCGCCGGCGGATGACAACCTGGGGTTTATCAGGACCTGTGCGGCGGGGTTGCCGGCGGGGGTCAGCGTGAGCCACCTGCGCGCGGATGCGGCGAGT
>VYCZ01000246.1:0-6511 GCA_009843675.1 Gammaproteobacteria bacterium
CAGGGTCAGAGTAAGAATTTCGCCAGAAATTTTACTCTGACCCCTGGATTTTTCCGCGTCTCGGGTGCTGAAATAATGTCCTATTTCCACTTTTTTCGCAAAAAAACAAGAAAACCATAAATTTTTTCAGGGTATAACTCTTTGATAAATAAGAAATAACAAAAATATTTGCAATTTTTTTTAAAAAATTTGCAAATTTTTGTTGCATTGCACAAATCCATGGGTTATGATGCGCCGCAACATTCACTTAAACGAGGAGATATCAACCATGAATGTACAGACCGGAAAATACTTTGAACCCGTCAGGGAGATTAATGCCCTGGCATTGGAAAACGTAGAGAAGCTGCTTGAGATCCAGCTCCAGTCAATCAATGACACCGCCAGGCTGAGCGTTGAGCAGATGAAGTCTGCTGCCGACATAAAGGACGCCGATGGCCTGAAGAAGTACTTCACGGAACAGGCTGAAACGGTGAAAGCTCTTGGCGAGCGTTTCATCAAGGACAGCCAGGCTGCCCTGGAACTGGGCGTCAGCTATACCGATAAGGTACAGCAGATCGTATCCGAGACGATCAAGCAGGATGCGCCGGTGACTGCAACCGCAGCCAAAACTGCTCCGAAAACCAAATAAGCAGGTAACCTAACCCTCCTTTCCGCCGGCTTTCCCCCCAGAGCCTGCGGTTGGTCAGCCGCCCGAAAGGGCGGCTTTTTTATTTCCGGCCTGTTAAAATGGCCGAACTCCAAACTCATTTTGTTTAAAGCGCATGTCATGACGTTCCAGCAATTGATTGTTTCCCTGCAACAGTTTTGGTCAGAGCAGGGCTGCGTCATACAGCAACCCTATGATATGGAGGTCGGCGCCGGCACCTTTCATCCGGCTACTTTCCTGCGTGCAATTGGCCCCGAGCCCTGGAATGCCGCATACGTACAGCCTTCCAGGCGTCCCACGGACGGGCGTTATGGTGATAATCCCAACCGCCTGCAACGTTATTACCAGTTCCAGGTGATATTGAAACCATCGCCTCCTGATATCCAGGAACTCTACCTGAGCTCCTTACGGCACCTGGGAATAGACACGCTCACCCATGACGTAAGATTCGTAGAAGACAACTGGGAATCTCCTACCCTGGGCGCCTGGGGTCTGGGCTGGGAAGTCTGGCTGAACGGTATGGAGATCAGCCAGTTCACATATTTCCAGCAGGTCGGGGGACTGGAATGCAAGCCGGTTTCCGGCGAGATTACCTACGGGCTGGAACGGATAGCCGTGTACCTGCAGGATGTCGACAACGTCTACGACCTGGTCTGGACTGACCCGGAAGACGGCCCGGTGAGCTACGGCGATATCCATCACCAGGATGAAGTGGAAATGTCAGCCTACAATTTCGAGAAAGCTGACACCGCGGCCCTGTTCCGCTGGTTCGACGAATGTGAAGCGCATTGCATGAAGCTGGTTGAGGATGACCTGCCGCTGCCTGCCTATGAACTGGTGCTGAAGGCATCACATATTTTCAACCTGCTGGATGCCAGACATGCAATCAGTGTGACCGAACGGCAACGATTCATCCTCAGGGTCCGAACCACCGCGCGAGCTGTAGCGCGCAGTTATTTCGACAAGAGGGAAAAACTGGGATTTCCGTTGTGTACAAAAAAGATTTGCTCCTCGAAATAGGGACGGAAGAGTTACCGCCAAAGTCGCTGACGCGGCTTGCGTCATCCCTGGCCGGCGCTATCCGCCAGGGCCTGCAGGACAAGGAACTTGAGCATGGAGATTGTTCTTGGTACGCCACCCCACGCCGGCTTGCTGTTATTGTGAGGGCCCTCGCGGACATACAGCCGGACAAGGAAACAGTCAAACGCGGACCGTCCGTTGCATCCGCATACGACGAGGCGGGCAATCCGACCAGGGCTGCGGAGGGGTTTGCCCGTTCCTGTGGTGTAAAAGTTGCAGAGCTTGATACCCTGAAAACGGATAAGGGCAGCTGGTTGTCTTACAGCTACCTTGCCACGGGAGCCCGAACCGAAGAACTGTTACCGGTGATCATCGAACGGGCCTTGGCCGGTTTACCCATATCAAGGCGCATGCGCTGGGGCGACGGCGACATAGAGTTTGTGCGGCCCGTGCATTGGGCGGTACTGTTGTTTGGAGAGGACATTGTCCGCGCGACAGTACTGGGTACGGAAACGGGCCGGAACACCCGCGGGCATCGTTTCCATCATCCGGAGACGATTTCCCTGGCCTCTGCCGGGGAATACCTGGCCAGGTTGCAGAATGAGGGACACGTTACGGCCGATTTCAGTGAGAGGAAAAAACAAATCAGGCAGGCGGCAACCGACGCTGCGCAGGCCCTCGGGAGAACCGTGTTGATGGATGAGGATCTCCTGGATGAAGTGACGGCGCTGGTGGAACGGCCTGTGGCGATCACCGGATCGTTTGATGAACAGTTCCTTGAACTCCCCGCGGAAGCGCTCATTGCCACCATGCAGTCTCACCAGAAGTATTTTCCCGTAACGCACCCGGACACAGGCGAACTGACTGCCGATTTTATCGCCGTAGCCAATATCGACAGCGTCTCCCCGGAGCTGGTCAAGCAGGGAAATGAGCGGGTCATAACTCCGCGCCTGAGTGATGCAGCGTTTTTCTGGGAGCGTGACCGCAGCCTGCCCCTGGAAAGTCTCACGGTAAAACTGGAAAAGGTAATTTTTGAACAAAAGCTGGGTACTCTCGCCGACAAGACAGAGCGTATTGGAAATCTCGGCGAATATATCGCGGGACAACTTGAACTGGACTCAGGCCTGGTCGAGCGCGCAGCGCGGCTGGCGAAGTGCGACCTGTTGAGCGATATGGTAGGCGAGTTTCCGGAACTCCAGGGGATTATGGGGCGTTACTATGCGCTGGAAAACAATGAACACCCCGAGGTCGCCAGGGCGCTGGAGGAACAGTATATGCCTATTTATGCCGGCGCCGACCTGCCGGAAACGGATACGGGCAAGGTCCTCGCTCTGGCCGACAAACTGGACACCCTGGCCGGAATTTTTGCCATCGGCAAAGGACCCACCGGCGACAAGGACCCCTACGGACTGCGCCGCGCCGGCCTGGGGTGTTTACGGATCATGATTGAACGCGAGCTACCCCTGGACCTTGAAGCCTGTCTGGCGTATTCAGCCGGTACGTTTCCGGAATCCCTCAATGCACCGGCGATAACCACCGAGGTATTTGATTTCATGCTGGACAGGTTGCGGCGTTACTACCTGGATGCCGGCATCAGTCCGGCCGTATTCGACGCGGTGCAGGCATGCCGGCCGGCGCAGCCCCATGATTTTAACCTGCGGGTGCTGGCCGTAGGCGAGTTCCTGCGGCTGCCTGAAGCGGACAGCCTGGTAACAGCCAACAAACGCATCAGCAACATCCTCAAACAGGCGC
This sequence comes from Gammaproteobacteria bacterium, assembly GCA_009843675.1. Classification (GTDB taxonomy): domain Bacteria; phylum Pseudomonadota; class Gammaproteobacteria; order Eutrophobiales; family Eutrophobiaceae; genus JAAXHV01. The sequence goes on from VYCZ01000246.1 coordinate 3,419, forward strand.
AATATACTACCGCATCAGCAATCGATGAAGCGTTGCTGGTGGATAAAACGGAACGGGAGCTCCATAATCAAATGCTTGCATCCGGGGCAGAACAGCACGGCGCATCCGGGGATTACATCGCCCGCCTGGCCGCGCTAGCGGGTTTGAGGGATTACGTTGACGCCTTTTTTGATGAGGTAATGGTCCTGTGCGAGGACGACGCGTTGAGAAAGAACCGTCTGGCCTTATTGAATGAATTGCGGCGCCTGTTCCTGGCCACCGCGGACATCTCAAGGCTGCAATGAAACTGGTAATACTCGACATGGACGGCGTGATTAACCATGATTCCGATGACTATATCAAGACGGAACAGGAATGGGAGGCGCTACCCGGCAGCCTGCAAGCCATTGCCCGGCTTAATCAACGCGGTTATCACACTGTCATTGCAACCAATCAATCCGGACTGGCCAGGGGCAAGCTGACCCTGAATGAGTTGAACAGGATTCACCGGAAAATGCATACCCATCTCGCCCAGTACGGCGGCGTGATAGAAGCCATTTTCTTCTGCCCACACGGACCCGATGAAGGCTGCGCCTGCCGTAAACCTGAACCCGGGCTGTTAAAGGAGATTGAAAGAAGGCTGCATACCCCGCTGTCCGGCGTGTCCGTCATAGGCGACAGGCTGAGTGATATCCAGGCAGCCCTGGCGGTCGGCGCAAGTCCGATACTGGTCAGGACCGGGAAGGGGCAAAGGCAACTGGACGAGGGACTTGTTCCAGACGGTATTCCCGTCTATAACGATCTGGCACAGGCAACGACGGCGCTGCTTTCCGGCAGGTGATTACAGTGTATTCACCGGACAGGGTAAGTCTATTGCAATGGACCGGATCGTGTCTGTTCATCCTGGGCATGGTGATATCCACGCTCATCGCGGTTCCCATCACGTTATTCCTGCTGGCAGTGCCCTTCCCGCTCAGGTTCCGGCTTGTGTCCAACTGGGCCAGGTTCAACCTGTGGAGCCTGGGTGTAACCTGCAGGATAAAAGCCGAGATCGAGGGACTGGAAAACATCACCGAGCAACCCGCGATCATCATGTGCAAACACCAGTCCACCTGGGAGACCCTGGTGATTCAAATATTGTTCCCCCCCCAGGTATGGTTATTGAAACGAGAATTACTGCGTATCCCCATCTACGGCTGGGGACTCGCGACCATGAAACCCATCGCCATCGACCGTTCCCTGGGGGTACGCTCGCTGAAACAACTCGTACGCCAGGGCAAGGAGCGTCTGGATGCGGGTTTATGGGTGGTGGTATTCCCGGAAGGCACCAGGCTGGCGCCGGGCGTACGGCAGAAATACCATCCCGGCGGCGCATTGCTGGCAGAGAAAGCTGGCTATCCGGTCATCCCGATAGCGCACAACGCCGGCTACCTGTGGCCGCGCCACAGCTTTCTCAAACGGCCCGGCACCATCCGCATGGTTATCGGCCCTCCCATACAATCCGGGGGCAAGAAGGCCGGGCAAATCCTGCGCGAGACGGAGGAGTGGATTGAAACTACCGTAGCGAGCCTGCCCGCGCCGGTTAGCCGGTAACAGCTAACCTCGATAAATCAGAGTTTCCTTAATCCCGGTATTGGATGTTTTTCCTGGCATCGACCCACAGGTCGTTCGCAATCGGGTTGTTCATTTCCTCAAACAGGTGGCCCACCAGGCCGGCACACCGCGCCGTCAGGACGATGCCGCGCATCATGGACGCCGGCACCCCGGCTTCTGCGAGCACCGCGGCGATGGCAGCACTGGCGTTGATGACCAGGGTTTTGTTGAGGACTTCCTGCAAACAGGATTCGAGCAGGCGCATCGCCTTGACATAATCGCCGCCGATTCCCGCTTCCACGGATATCTCCAGGAGTCTCTCTACACGGGGGTCGTTGCCATGATGAATAGGATGGCCGAAACCGGGAACCGGACGGCGCAGTTGCCGGTAGGACCCGACTTTTTCCAGCGCCACGGATTTTCTTTCCTGTTCAGGAACTGCCACTATCTCTTCCAGGAGCGCACCACATTCCCCTGCCGTGCCTGCGTAGCGGTCTCCCACTCCCAACAGACCCGCGGCCACTGCGCCCTGGAATGATTCCGGCGCGCCGTGATGAGTCAGCCTGGTTGTCAGCGCAGAAGGTACCAAGCCGTGCTCCATGATGGTCACCATTACCGCGTCAACGATGCGGCACTGTCTTTCGGTAGGTTCCGTACCGAGCGCCTGCAACAGGAACAGTTCCGTGAACGAGTACTTTCCCATGATGTCGCTCACGAGGTTTTTACCGCGAATCAGAATATTGTCTGCATCAAACCCGCATATGGCCGTTGACGGAGGCGCTTTGTCATTCACCGGTAGATCCCCTTACTGTTGAGATAGAACAGTGCCCTGTTGTAGGAGCAACAACTATAGCACGATGCCGGCCCTGACCAGGCGCCTCAGCAGCGCTTCATCCCAAACTGCCAGGTTCTCGTTCAGCACCCTGATATGTTCCGGCCCCATGCCGCAACAGCCGCCGACTATCTGCACGCCCTGTTCCATCCACTGCCTCACATAGCCGAGATAGTCCAGTGGTGCAATAATATCCTCGAACTTCCAGTTCGGTGGGACGAAATGCCCGCTTTCCGCGTAGGCAAACATGGGGCCGTCCCACAACTCACTCAATTCCGTCAACGCCGGACCGGTATTATGGACACTGGTATGCATCACCCCTGCCGCGTCACAGCCCATTTCCAGGACATCCTCTGCCATCGGCCTGAACGGTACGGTCTCGTCATCGCGCACGGGTGACTCATAATTGGTCAATGAACCCGCGTCGTTCATGGAAGCGCTGAACCCCGTCCAGACCGGTATTCCAGTTGCCCGGGCAGCAGGTATAATCATTCCGGCGACGTTCACTTCACGCATCATCTCGGCGATAATCAGTTCGGCGCCGGCTTCCGCCAGTAACTCCGCCTGCAGGATAAAACCTTGCTTCACTTCATCGGTTTTCGGAACGAAAAAATCATCAAGCGCCGGCATGGATGACACGGAAGCGGCAACACATACATCCTTGCCGGCATTCTCGCGCGCCTCTAATG
>VYCZ01000246.1:6521-7390 GCA_009843675.1 Gammaproteobacteria bacterium
TCTAATGCCAGCCTGACAGCAGTCTGGTTGATGTTGGCAACCTGATCTTCCAGTCCCAGGCGCTTGATTACGTGTGGAGCCGTACCGAACGTATTGGCGATAATAATATCGGCGCCGGCGTGGATGTAACTTTCATGCACCTGTCGCACCAAGTCGGGCTGCTCCATATGGGCGATACCACACCAGGCCAGGTCGTTCATCCCAACGCCCAGCCGCTCAATCTCCGAGCCGGTGCCCCCGTCCAGCAGGACAATTTCACCGTTATCCAGCTTGTCTTTGATGATTCGATAGCTCATGTGTTTCTATCAAACTCCAACCGGCCAGCCTGCTGGTAGAGTTCGGCCAAAGCCTGTTCAGCTTTTTCATACATCCCTTGCAGTGTTTTGTCTTTCCTTATAAGCGGATGGCTGCCAATAAATTGATAAACGTAGTCCAACGCAACAGACGCGCGGTCCATGAGTTCGAAATAATGGCCGTCGTTTATTGCATCATCCTTAGGGTCAGGGATAAGGGTTGACCCTTCGTCTGTATCTTGTTCTTCAAGTATCGGACTACGGAATGCGCGGAGAAAATACCGTATGTCTTCCCTTAGTTCTGCAACCGTTTCACCCATGGGCGCGACGGGTTCTTGTGTCCAGACGTCTATTTTACCGTCATCCCGGTAATAAACTTCGTGGACATGATACGTCACTGAGTCCGATTCAGTATGGTGCTTCCTGATTACTCTGTAATTCCAGTGTGACATTCTCATATTACAGCCGGGCGCCTCGGCTTCTCCTCAGCCAAAATCAGCGATGTCGTCAGTCATCTTCTGAAGAGACTTGCTTTACTATGCGGCAGTTTTTGTAAACAAACTCTGGGGCAAGATC
>VYCZ01000246.1:7400-7832 GCA_009843675.1 Gammaproteobacteria bacterium
TCGTGTCAAAATAAACATGATCAGTTTAGAATATGCACGGGTCTTGAATTCTTTTAAAAACTCCAAAATTCAAGTAAGGTTTCATATCCAGTAACCCACTCTCTCCGCTATCAAAAGCTACTGACAAAAGATAATCATCTTTACATTCAACTGATGTTACAGCCGGGTTCACTAACTTCACCTCATTGTAGCGGTTGAATTTTAAACGGTTCTTCACCATTCATGACGAGTTCCCAATTCGCCAAAAGATCTTCCTTATGAAGCTCTGCCCACGCCAAAACTAACTTAGTTTGCCTCTTTGGCAATTTGCCATCAATTATTTCACAAGTGCGAATATCAACCCTTGCCTTATGTTCGGAATAATACACGTGAAAGTGAGGTGGAGGGTGCTCACCAGGCGCAAAATACATTCTGATAATGATGCCGTAAAAC
>VYCZ01000392.1 GCA_009843675.1 Gammaproteobacteria bacterium
CCATATTACGCGATCTGACTGGAGAAAGTTTGCAATCGCCGCAGCCGTTCTGCTGTTTGCGGGTAATGTGTTCTGTGCGCTGACCAGCACATTTGCACCTGTTTTGCTGAGCCGATTTATCGCAGGCATCGGTGGCGGCCTGCTGATTGCCATTGGCGTTTCCGGATTAGCCAAGACGAAAAATCCTGATCGTGTAGTGGCTGTGTACACACTGCTGGTTACGGTTGTGGCGTCAATCCTTCTGTACGTGTTCCCTTTTCTACTGGTACAAAGCGGGTCAGGAGGCATGTTTTTTACCATGGCCGGGTTTGCCATTCTGGCCGGCGTATCCGGTTTCTTTGTGCCGAAATACTCCGCAGTTAAAAGCAGTAATGAAGCTGGTGAGAAAAAAATGGAAATTCCATCATCGACTCTGCATTCGCCGCTCCTGACCCGGATGCTGGGGGTATTCGGTGTTTTTGTAGTGTTTTTCTCCATGTCGTTGTTTTGGGTCTATATAGAACGGGCTGGAGTTGCGGCGGGATATGTCACCGCCCAGATATCTGCCGGGCTGGGCACTGCGCAGTTTACCGGTGTTGCCGGGGCGCTTACTGCAGCGGTGGTGGCAACACGTTTTGGTAACCGGTTGGCGCCCATACTGGTTACAATTGGCCTGTCATTGTTTGCTTCGATAATTATCCCCAGTACCCAGGAATTTGCATTCTTTCTGCTCGCGGCGAGCGCCCTGATCTTTTCATGGAATATGCTCTATCCCTACGTCATCGGCCTCATGATTTCTCTTGACGAAACGGCGATACTGGTGACTTACGCGCTGGTGATGATGACATTGGGGAAATCGTTGAGTCCTGTTTTCGGTGCATTTCTCGTGACCGAGACTGATTTTTCCATGGCGTATTGGGCCTGCGCGATTTGTTTTGTCGGTGCGGCAGTCCTGTTTATGCCGGCAATTTTATTTACTGATCGGAAACTGAAACGGATGGCCTCGGTAGTTTAAACTCCAGGTATCTGTTATCATGCACGCAAAGTGCGCAAACAAATTGATGTCACGTATCGTGATCCATATTATATCCTCTGATTACCTCTGACAGGGCAGCTGAATGGCAGCGCAAACCAGGCGTAGTTCCGGCAGTGACAACGACAACCGCGGCGCGGTCCATGAACTGGTTTACCAGGAGCTGCGGCAAAGCATTATGGTCGGGACCTTCACTCCCGGCGAGAAAGTCAGCCTGCGCAGCCTGGCGCAGCAGGTGGGCACCAGCCTTACCCCCGTGCGCGGCGCGGTAAACCGCCTAATTGCTGAAGGCGCGTTTGAAGTGTTGCCTAACCGCTGGGTGATGATTCCATCCATGACCGAAGAGAAATTCGACGAAATCATACACTGGCGTATCCGGTTGGAGATGGAAGCCACCCACCGGGCCTGCAGTAATGCAACCAGGGGTTTAATCAAGAAGATTGAAAGTATCAACAAGACGATGCACAAGGTGGTCAGGCAGGGCAGGGACAGAAAAGATCTGTTGAACGAGAATTATAAGTTTCACTTCACCATCTACCGTCACTCAAAATCTACCATACTGTTGCCCATGATTGAGAGTCTGTGGTTGCAGTGTGGCCCGTTTACCTATTATTCGTTGTCATCCCCCAAAGACCTCTGGAATGCCAAGCATCACGATACGATTGTTGATGCCTTGAAAGCCGGGGATGCAGACAGGGCGGCCAGGGCGGTCAAGAGCGACATAACCAGTACCGCAAAATTTCTCAAAAGCAGCGGCCAATATACCCAGCCAAGACTGCGAAGAATAGTGGACTGACGATATAACTTTTTGTTGAACAAGGCTTGGAGTCCCGGGCCTGAATTGTCAACAAACCGTTGCATACTGTGTGAGGGGCCGGTAACGGCGCGCCTCCAGGATGGGTCGAAGCCGGTCGCTGAGTTGCCTTGCTTCCGCCAGGACAACAGCCTCATCAAGGTTCACCAGCCGCCCGTTTTCCACCACCTGTTTACCATCCACCAACACGTCGGTCACGTCAGTGCCGGCGCCGTATTGTACCAGTACACCTATGGGGTTGTGGTGAGGAGACAAGCGTACGTTATTCGCATCGATGACCACCACGTCCGCTTTCTTCCCGGGTTCAAGTGAGCCGATTTCCCGTTCCAGCCCCAGTGTTTTTGCAGCTTCACGCGTTGCCATCTCAAAAGCGTGTTCGGTAGTGAATGAAACAGGGTCGTACAACGGTATGCCGTTGGCCTGGGTGTGCATGATAAAGGCGATGCGCATGACCTTGATGATGTCGTTAATCACCGTGTCGCACCCGAGCCCGACCGTGACGCCGGCAGAACGCATGCTGACAACCCTGGTAACCGCCGAAATAATGTCCGTACAGGCGACCGGGGAATGCGCCACTTTCGCCCCGGTTGTCGCCAGCATTTGAATTTCCCGGTCGGTGGTAAGCATGGCATGAATGGCCACATAGCCGGGCCACAGAGCGCCAATGGTGTTCAGGTGTTCCAGCGGGCGTTCGCCATTTGTCGCCATGGATATCTCGATCTCTTCCCGGTCGCGGTTGATATGGGTCATTACTCCCGAGTTGTATTTTTCGGCCAGCTCACGGGTTTGCAGAAAACGTTCATCAGAACACGCGGGCAGGCCCATGGTATGTATCCAGGGGATTAAGCGGCCGTCTCCCTTGGCCTGCCAATGCTTGATAAAGTCCTCACAGCGCGCTAGGTCTTCAACCAGTTTGCCCGGGTCGTCTTCATGTGACGTTTTAGCATTTACCTGGTCATAGTTACTGGCAAACGTTGTCTTCCGATCACCTTGTCCCCGGGCCATGACTGCGCGCATACCGGATTGCATTATCGTATCGGCTATCATATCTTCATGCGCCGCGGTACAAGTCGTTTCGGCAACGGTGGTAACGCCGGCCCGGAGCAATTGTGAAATCATCACGCTGGCGCTGATACGCGCATCGTCCGCATCCATGGCTATTTCACAGGGAATATAGACGCGATAAATATTCGGCAGGTCTTCCATACCGAACTCACGCACCAAAGCCTGGGCAAGATGATTATGACAATCGATGAACCCGGGAGTGACAAAACAATCAGGGCCACCCAGTGATCTGTCCGGTATATAATTTTCTTCAATATCGGATTTACGACCAACAGCAAGAATTCTGCCATTGTTAACAGCGACGCAGCCTTCCCGGATAATTCGGTTACTGTCATCCATAGTGATGACAACACCATTTAACAAGTAATCAACAGGTTCGCGCGGTGACATGGTTTATCCTGTATTGCGTTCGTCTTGAGTGAAGTATGGAGCAAGATATAACACAATCGCCATTGCGAAATAGCCGGTTGTCCACTTGGTCCAGACCGGCAACGGTAATGCCAGTTGTCCGATCACGTCCCCCGCTGTGAATATATAGCTATGGGTGAAACCGATTAATGATAGTAACGCGCCTGCGATACACCAGTTCGCGGCAATGGTAAACCGTCTTTCTATCACAAAATAAGTGATACCGGCGAGGATCATGCAGGTATAGATGAAGCCCTGACCCAGGGCGAACATGCCCTCGGCATAAAAGCTGCGAATCGTGATGAAGCTGTCAATAAAGCCCTGGTTATAAAGATTGGCGCCCGTAACGCTTTCCGCGACTGACATGGTGTGTTTGACCGCCAGGCTGACGTAACCCGCGATAGCCGGGGTAAGACCCAGGACAACCGCGGGGATATGGCGTTTTTCCGCCACCTGGAAGTTCTGGGCGCATACGACCACGCCAATCCAGATCAAAATGGGCATCAATGCTTCGATAGGGATCAGCCAGGTAAAGACACTCAAGGTTCCGGTTATGCAGACCAGCGTCCAGACGATCGCATTGATAGTGGAGTAACCTGCCCGGGCGCCGATCCTCTTGTAGCCCGGGTGGCCGAGAAAGATGGACGTCGGAAAAGGCGAACCAAAGCAGGCCGCGCCCAGGCTGCCGACGCCGTTCATCAGTAACAGCGGTCTGGGTTTGTAGGAATCGCCTGCCGCTGCCGCCGCCTCTATGTTCTGTAACGAACCGATAAGGAAGATGAAGCCGAACGGGATCACAACCGGCAGGAATTCGATGATGAATTCTAACGAAGAGAATACGCGCATGACTTCCAGGCTGGGTAAGTGCAGCCCCAGGTGTCTCAGGGTAAATTCTGCCGACGGCACTACAGTAGGCATATCCAGCCAGTGCAGCAACCAGGCCATTAATGTGCCGGCTGACAGGATAATAAAACCGCCTGGTATGCCTCCTTTTGACTTGACCCCGCTGAAGTAGAAGATCAACACCAGCGCCAGCGAGGTAAATCCAATCAAGGGATATGCAAAAGTCCTGAAGACATAATCCATACTGATGAAAGCAAGACCGGTTCCCGCAATAGCGACCAGCATGACCGCTCTTGGGGTAACCTTACGGATATGGTGCACCACGAATGATCCCAGAAATTCTATGCTGCCGGAAACCATGCAGGCCAGCAGTCCGGTGTGCCAGGCAATGATGTCGGCTGTCTCTTTGCTCATGCCCATGGCAAGGGCTTTTTGCTGGGTCGGGAACATGACCAGGAACACGTAAATGATGATGGTAATGGTGCTGGTGCCGTAAGGAATGGCGCACACGTCATGACGATTTTCCAGCTTTGCCAGTTTCAAGGCTTGCCAGGCATAAAAACCGTTGCCGATGATCAGGCCGATGGCCGAGGCGGGAAGGATGCGGTAATAAAAGAGCTCCTCGGAGAAACCGAGAAAATCCAGGCACAGCTTACTCATCAGTATGAACGCCAGCAGCGCGTCGAGACCGAAAGCAAAAAAGCCTTCCCAGTCGCCTTTAACAAACGGTTTCATCTGGTCTCCTCTCTCCAATCCCCCTCCCCGCCCTGGGTTGAAAGCCGGTCACAAAATCATTGTCGGCTCTATCCTCACCCCGCACCAGCCACAGGGGCATTTGTGCATAATTCAACAGGGGATATTGTTCCGTTAATTGCCGGTGCACCGTTGCCGCCGGGTCGCGCAGGTAACGGGACGTCGCGGGAAAGTAGCGTACTACATACTCCAGGGGTTGTTGCAGACGTTCAATGCCTTCAATACGATAGTTCAAGTCCACGTTGTGGCAGATGACATGTCCGGTTTTGTATTTAATCACGCGTTTTCCGCATTGTTTTGTGGTGTAACTGAATTTTATGTTTTCATCAATTTGATCTGTAAAGGGGATGCGTGCTACCAGTCCGCGCAGGGGGGTTACCGGGCAGCGCAGCCAGTCATTTTTCCATGGCGATTCCGGTTCGCCGACCTCGTACAAGTCCGGTGAGAACTGGCTGTCAAACAGGATAATATCCTCGCCTATGAATGGCGTAATGCTTTGCAGCAACTCGGCAGACTGGCACAGGTCCAGGAATTTCCAACTGTCTGCAATAAGCGCCGAACGGCTCCAGGGATTATGCAATTCCCACAGGAACCATGGACGTATTTTCCGTCCGGGTTGATAAATCAGCGCCAGTTGTTCCCGCAAAAAGGGAATATAGTCTTGCACAGGAGTTCCGGGAATGGTTGCCACGCCGTTTGTGCGATAGTCGTTGGGCTGCTGATAATTCATATTGAGAGAATACTAACTCACAGCCACGTCCAGGATATTTTTCAGGCTTTTGATGGCCGCCTGTTTGCCGAAATCACTGGTTATAAAAACGAGCCGGGTGGCCCTGTTGTCATCGGGCCAGTTATCCAGTGTTACCGGGGCATAAAATGAATGTTGCACGCCCTGTATTATCACCGGTCGCGTTGCCCCAAGCACGTGTAGCAGTCCTTTTACGCGGTGGATACTGTCACCGCGCACAATGAGCAGGCCCTCCAGCCAGGCGACGAAATCCTCCCAATCTACGGCCTCCTGCCAGGCCAGGGAAAACGTGGCAAAGCGATGATCGTGTGGCGCTGATCCGGCTTTTTCGCCGGGCGCATATTGCAGCAACGGTTGTGAGGCTGCCGGACCGGGCGCGGCGCTGCCATTAACTGACAGGATACCGGGGTCGACGGGTTTGACGCCGCAATACGACCGCGGCGCCAGCGGGTTCATCCGCTGCATCCGTTCCTCCACGCTGTCAAGCTGCACGGGGTCACACAGGTCGGTTTTTGACAGGATGATATGATCTGCAACACTTACCTGTTTCACCGCTTCGATATGCCTGTCAAGGTTGGTCCGGCCATGGACCGCATCGACAACGGTAAGGATTTTACGGCAACTGTAACGCCGGACGATTTCCTTGTCCGACAGGATTAACTCGCTGATGGCGATGGGGTCCGCGATACCAGTGGTTTCAAGTATCACCCGTTGAAACGGAGGGATATTCCCTGCGGCGCGTTGTTCATGGAGCCTGAGCAGGGACGCGCTGAAGTTGTCACGTACACTGCAGCAGACACAGCCTGACTCCAGCAGGAAAATATCTTCGTCTACGGAATTCACCAGCAGGTGGTCAAGCCCGATCTCTCCGAACTCATTGATGAGCACGGCTGTGTCTGCCAACTCATGCAAGGAAAGTAATTGATTAAGCAGTGTCGTCTTTCCGCTCCCGAGGAAGCCGGTTATTATGTTTATCGGTATTTGATCCTTACTATCAGGCACTTGAATTGTTCTGTCGGCAGCGATCAATGGTTGCTATCTTAACAAAATATGATCATATATCGCGATCATATTTTGTTAAAATGTTAAGGTGTTCATGTGAACTGCTTCATTGTGTTACCTCTATCAGCAGAGCAGTATAATTATAATAGTGGCAACCGACAGAAATAACTTGCAAACCGGAACAGCCGGCAGCCGGTTTGACCTGTTCCATGAGCCGCAATTATCTGATCCCTATCCTTTTTTCAAGCTCCTCAGGCAGGATGCGCCGGTCTTTTATGCAGCAGATATCGACCATTGGGTGGTAAGCCGTTACGAGGACGTGAAGCAGGTACTCAGGGATCACGAAAATTATTCGGCGCAGAATACCATAGCGCCGATACACCCGCTGTGCGCAGCCGCCCGCGAGGCGTTGCAGGACGGCGGCTGGAACATGGTCCCGGCGCTGGGCAATGCGGACCGCCCGGAACATACCAGGACACGGATGAATGTGGTCAAGGCGTTTACCCCGCGCCGTATCGCCGAGCTGGAACCCTATGTAGGCGCAGTGGTGAACGGCGCCGTTGACGGCTTCCGGCAAAACGGCAAGGCCGAGCTCATGGCCGAACTGTTGTTTGACCTGCCGGCCCTGGTCATCCTGAAGATGCTGGGGTTTCCGGATGAACAGGTCCCGGCGATTAAGGAAGGCGCGAAAAACCGTATCCTGTTTGTCTGGGGGCGCCCGACTGATGAGGAGCAGACCCGGCTCGCCAGCGGGCTTGCGGGTTTCTTCAGGCTGTGCCGGCAACTGGTGGACGAGCGTCTTGCCCGGCCCAGCGACGACCTGACCAGTGAGTTGTTACGGGTGCGGGCCGGCAAGGATGAAATTCTCAGCCTGGACGTTATCGCCAGCATATTGTTTGCCTTCTTTACCGCCGGCCATGAAACGACGTCCAGCCTGCTGGGGAACGGTATTGTACAACTTCTCAGGCACCGGGAAGCATGGGGCCGGATCGTGGCTGAACCGTCCCTGATACCCGGCGCCGTGGAGGAAATCCTGCGTTATGACTCGTCGGTCATCAGTTGGCGTCGTAAGGCCAGGCGGCAGGTGGACATTGCCGGCGTGAGAGTTCCTG
>VYCZ01000054.1 GCA_009843675.1 Gammaproteobacteria bacterium
GTCCTCGACCTGTCCGGGTACGGCGGCGGGTCAATCACCCTGCAGGGCGTGGACGCGGCAGACCTGACGGCCGCCCATTTCGTGTTCCTGGCCTGACGGGATAAAACAGCGCCGCCGCGTAGTCCGCCAGGCCGGGTCCCGTTGTGACGGGCGCAGGGATCCGGTCAATAAAGCGTCCTTATTATGCCATAGCTCATGAGCAGTAATGCTTCAGGATGCCGATAAACGTATCTCTCGGCATGGACCTGGCGCCCAGGGTTTCCAGGTGCCTGGAATGGACCTGGCAATCGATGAGACGGAAACGCCGCTTGTCCAGCATTTCCGCCAGGCGCACCAGCGCCACCTTGGACGCATCGGCCTCGCGGCTGAACATGGACTCACCGAAAAACACCCTGCCGATGCTCACGCCGTAGAGCCCGCCGGCAAGATCGCCTTCGTGCCAGCATTCGCACGAGATGGCGTGTCCCAACCGGTGCAGCCTGATATAGGCCTCGGCCATTTCTGCCGTGATCCAGGTATTTGTGTCGCCGCCGCGCGGCGCCGAACAACCCCGCACCACGTCCGCAAAAGCCTGGTTGAATGAGACCTTGAATTTGTTTCGCTTCAGAGTCCTGGCCAGGCTGCGGCTTATCCTGACCTGGCCGGGTTCCAGCACGGAGCGCGGGTCCGGCGACCACCAGAGAATGGGTTGTCCCTCGCTGTACCAGGGGAAAATACCGCGCCGGTAGGCATTCAGCAGCGTTTCGGGTTCCAGGTTGCCGCCGATAGCCAGCAGTCCGTCCGGGTGGCGCAGGGCTTTCGATACGTCAGGAAGGTCGCCGGCGATGACATTGTCCGCGACCTGGAAGAACTGCCCGCTGGTGGTCCGGTCTGTGCCCGGTTGCGCCATTATTGCGTTTCAGGGACGGTAACCGTCAAAAAAATCCAGCAGCAGCCGATTCACCGCGGCGGGTTTTTCCAGCATGAACCAGTGCCCCGCATCCTCGAGCCGCTCATAGCGCCAGGGGCCTGCCACGTTTATCGCGGACTCCTGCATCTGCTTCTCCTTCAGGAATGGGTCGGCGCTGCTCCAGATTCCCATTACCGGCATGTTTACCGGGGGGTAGTTGAGACCGGAGTGCAATCCTCCCCAGCCCCGGGTGTTGGCGCGGTACCAGTTCAACGCGGCGGTCAACGCGCCGGGTCGGGACAAGTCCCTGATGAAATGGTCCTGGTCGCCGCTGTGGCGGGTGAGCCGCCTGAAGAAGTCCCAATCGTTTGCCGTCAGCGCGGTCTCTGCGGTCCCGGTCTTGTTGAAGAAATCGAAATACCAGGACGCCTCCCGCTGTTCGATGGTGTCCCAGCCGGGATTGCCCGAAGAGCCGACCGACATGACGACCAGTTGTTCAAAACGTTCCGGTATGGTGGCGGCCATGACCCAGGCCAGCCCGGCCCCGAAGTCATGGCCGACCAGCCTGGCCCGTTCTATGCCCAGGCGGTCCATGATGCCGATGATGTCGCCGGCAAGCAGGTCGATGCCGTAATGTTCCACCCCTTCCGGCCGGCCGGCGTTGCCGAACCCGCGCTGGTCCGGGAAGATGACCCGGTAGCCGCCGTCGGCAATTGCCTGAACCTGGTAGCGCCAGACCTCGCGGGAATCCGGGAAACCGTGCAGGAACACGACGTCCGGTCCCTCTCCGTACACGGTCACCGGAAACTCAAGATCATCGATAACGACGGTCCTGGAATGCGCAGCCATGTCAAAGGGTTCGACCGCCTGCTGTTCCGGCGCGCAGGCCTGGCAACACAGCAGCAGGATAACTATGCTTACGATGAACTTGCAGGTATGGTGCATATGAACTGGCATAATCCGCGGGTATTGATTCATGAATTTCGGCTTGTATATGATACGCTAGTATTCAGACCGCGTCATTCCCGCGGAAGCGGGAATCCAGTAGAAAAACAAGCGCCGCAGGCGCTCCTTGAACCTGACGGCTTGCGGCTGGTCTCACAGTATATGTGACATGAACGGGACAGCAAATTGAAACGTCTTGCATACATAGCGCTTGGCGCTGTTCTTGCCCTGTTCGGCAACTACTACCTCACCAGTTCGACAGAACCCGACCTGCAGCGGCTGTACATGCAGAGCATGGCCGTAGAAGACCAGCCCCCGGTCGTCTTCATCCATGGAATCCTGGGCAGCAGGCTCAAGGATGAGAATACCGACGAGGAATTATGGTTCGGTCCTATATGGAATCTACTGTTTGATCATCACTATGACCTGGTCATGGATATTAACCCCGACTCTCTGCAGGCGGAACCCGGTGAACTGAAGGCTTTTGCCATAGCGGACAACACGGCCGGCAAGGATTACTACGGCAACGTACTGCGCACCCTCGAGGAAGTAGGGGGCTATGAGAAGGCAACGCCCGGCCAGGAAATCCGGCCGCAGTCAAAATATTTCTACGAATTCTATTATGACTGGCGCCTGGATAACGCGATTAATGCGGCACACCTGGCGGATTTTATAGACCGCATCAGGCTGGACCATGGCGATCCGGACCTGAAGGTCGATATCATCGCGCACAGTATGGGTGGCCTGATCGCCCGCTACTATATCCGTTACGGGCGCGCCGACGTGCTGGACAGCAATGATTTTCCGGAGAATATGTACGGCGGGCAGCGGGTCAGGCGCGTCATCCTGCTGGGGACCCCCAGCCTGGGTTCGGTTAAGATACTGAACGCGTTTATCGACGGGATCCAGGTGGGTTTCAGGAAAATCAATACCGAGATCCTGGTGACCATGCCGAGCATGTTCCAGTTGTTGCCCCATCCCATCACTGACTGGATCGTGACTGCCAGGGGCGCCCCACTGAACCGCGACATATTCGACATCGACACGTGGCGCCGCTTCAAGTGGTCGATCTTCGATGAGGACACCCGCGCCCGCATCCTGTCCCGTTATGACAGCGCCGCGGAAGGTGAAGCCTACCTGGAGACCCTGGAAGCCTATTTCGGGAAGACACTGGAGCGCGCCAGGCGCTTCGTCTGGTCGTTGACCGTGCCGTTGCCGGATGAGCATCCCCAGTTGATAGTCTTCGGCGGAGACTGCGCCCTGACGCCGGCCCGCATCCTGGTCGAGGAGGTGGACGGGATATCGGAAATAAGGATGTACCCTGATGAGATCACACAACCCGTTATGGGGGTGGACTACGACGCCCTGTTGCTGGAACCGGGAGACGGCGCCGTCACCAAGTCGTCCCTGCTGGGAAGGAACACCCTCGACCCCAGCGTGCCGCGCCACGAGTACATTTTTTTCCCCCTGCATCATGCGTTCCTGTTGTGCGAAAAACACGACAGTCTCACCGGCAATATCAGTTTCAGGGATAATCTGCTGAATACCTTGTTGTCGCTGGAGTAAATCATGTCAAACCCGGCCCTGAAATCAATAATCCTGGCACTGGCTTTATTCGGCGCCGGTAGCCAGGCTGCGGAACTCACCGCCCTGCAGGATGAGGAAGCGTTGAACCCGGACAATGTCATCTTCCTGGAGCAGAACTGGGATGATGCGGACCGGCAATGGTTCTACCATATGAACCAGGGTTCCAGCCTGCTGACCTATGACCTGTTCCTGCACCTGGAACAGCACGACAACGGGGAGTTGTTGAGGGACCCCCTGAACATGATGCGTTTTGGCTTCCTGCCGGGGGTGAAGTCGGATCAAAACCCGGATGTATTGCCCATCGGCTTCGCCCGGGACCGTGACAACGTCGGGCTGACCTGCTCGGCCTGCCATACCCAGCATATCCGCCATGACGGCAAGCTGCTGCGCATCGACGGCGGCCAGGCGATGCTGGACCTGCAGTTGTTCCTGGGACACCTGGAGAAGTCCCTGACCGCGACCCTCAGCGACCATGAAAAGCTGGACAGGCTGGGAAAGCGCTACCATGGGGACGGACCCACGGAAGAGGAATTCCTGGAATTGAAGAACCTGCTGGAACAGGATCTCGCCCGCATCAGCGACAACAACCGCCGTAACCATACCCGGGTTCCCTACGGTTATACCCGGCTGGATGCCTTCGGAGCGATCCTGAACAAGGGCCTGGCCGCGACCGGGGTGGAAGACAACTTCAACGAACCGGACGCTCCCACCAGCTATCCCTACCTGTGGGATACGCCCCAGCATGACTACGTGGAATGGAACGGTTCCCAGGCCAACTCCAATATCGGCGCCCTGGCAAGAAACGTCGGTGAAGTGATTGGAGTTTTCGGCCGGGTGGAGACTACGCCTGCGACCTGGCTGTATTTTTATGATGCGGGCTATCCCTCCACGGTGCACGCAAGCAACCTGCGCGCAGTCGAAAAAAAGGTGGCCGAACTGCACTCACCGCTATGGCCGGCGTTTTTCCCCGCCATCGACCATGAGCAGGCGGCGCGGGGCAGGGTGTTGTACGAACAGTATTGCCTCAGTTGCCACCAGGATATCGACCGCACCGACCCGGGACGCTTGATCAAGGTGCGGATGGGCAGCATCGACAAGCTGGGAACGGACCCAAAAATGGCGCAGAACGTCCTCGAAATGCGTGGAAAAACCGGTATCTTCCTCGATAAGCCGCGATTTTATCTTGTCGGTTCGGTGATGGGCGAAGAAGAACCCGCCCTGTTCGTGGCGAACAACCTCATGGGTGGCGTCCTGAGAAATAATCCGTTACAGAGCCTGCTGGCCATCA
Source organism: Gammaproteobacteria bacterium (assembly GCA_009843675.1). GTDB lineage: Bacteria > Pseudomonadota > Gammaproteobacteria > Eutrophobiales > Eutrophobiaceae > JAAXHV01. Next base: position 4,710 of record VYCZ01000054.1, read on the forward strand.
GGGACGCCAAAAAACTGGGACACCCGGAGGAGATACACCCGCCTAAATACCTGGATGGGGAAATCCTGGCACGCGGCGAGGAAGTTTCCGACCGGGCCCTGCTGGCTTACAAGGCCAGGCCGTTGAACGGTATCTGGAGCGGGGCGCCCTACCTGCACAACGGTTCGGTGCCGAACCTGTACGAACTGATGCTGCCCGCGGCCGAGCGCAGCAGGACGTTTTATATCGGCTCCTGGGAATACGACCCGGTAAGGGTAGGCTACGTGAACCGTCCCGAACCGGGGGCGTTCCTGGTCGATACCAGCCTGCCGGGCAACAGCAATACCGGACATGAATACGGTACCGGTGGCGACGGCCTGCCCGTCCTGACCGACGAGGAAATATGGGCACTGGTCGAATACATGAAGACCCTTTGATCAGGAGTCAGAGGAGTCAGGGGTCAGAGTAAGAAATTCGCCAGAATTTTTACTCTGACCCCATCTTTCAGAAATACTATGCCAAGCATGAGTTGCCATTTGAACAGGTTGTTACCCGGGGGCATCAGAGCCGTTACAGTGTTGGTTCTCGCCGCTGTACTTGCGGCCTGTACGGACACGGATGTCAGTCAGGAAATATTGCGCGATGATGAAGCAGAGCAGGGCGAGGCCACCCGGGCCGGCTTTGAAAAGCTGGTGGAAGCATACCGCACCGGGTACGTGGCCCGCGGCGCCCATGCCAAGGCCCATGCCTGCCTGCGGGCTTATTTCGATGTGCAGCCGGATATCCGTAGCGAATTCCGTTACGGCATATTTGCCGAGCCGGGCAGGCGCTACCGGACCTGGGTGCGTTTTTCCAACGGCCACTACGACCTGGAAACCAGCCATGATTACAAAAACGACGCCAGGGGCATGGCGCTCAAGCTGATGGGAATTGACGGGGATACCCTTGAACAGGACGGCGCCAACGGCCCGGCACAGGACTTCCTCATGGCAAACACGCCGGTGTTTTTTGTCAGGAACATGCCGGATTACAATTCTTTCATCGCCAACCCGGAACACCTGAAGGATTTTTTCTTCCCCGGCTGGAATCCGTTCAAATGGCGCATCAAGGAGGTGTTCGCGGGAAAACGGGTGCTGTCGCCACCCCCGGCGAGCGTGCTCGACCCCATGTATTTCAGCATTACCCCCTACAAGCTGGGACCCCGCAACATCAAGTTCGCGGCGCGCCCCTGCAACGCACGCGATGCGCAGGAACCGGTCATTGACGAGAATGCCGGGGCTGACTTCCTGCGGGATCAACTGGGCGAAGAACTGGGCCGCACGGGGGCCTGTTTCATCTTCCAGGTGCAGGTCCAGCGCCCGGACGCGGACGGGATGTCCCTGGATGATGCGACCGAAGCCTGGCCGGAACAGGATGCCCCGTTTGTGCCCCTGGCGACGATTACCATTCCCCGGCAGGACTTCTCGGGCGAGGAACAGGCCCAATTCTGTGAGAACCTGTCATTCGCGCCCTGGCATGCCCTGCCGGAGCACCGCCCCCTGGGACAATTGAACCGCCTGCGCAGGCATGCCTACCCGGCCTCGTCCGGGTACCGGCATGAGCGGAACGAGGCGGAGATACCCGACGCGATGGCGTATTGGGAAGCAGGGGATTGATATATGGGGTCAGAGTAAAAATTCTGACGACACTTACTCTGACCCCTGGTTTTCGTTTTTATAGGGCAGGTGTCCTTCCAAAGTCTTGACGTAGGCATTCATCTGCGCGGTTTCCTGTTCCAGGTAATCGTCAACCGCATTCCGGAAACCGGGATGGTGGATCCAGTGGCCGGATACCGCCAGGAACGGTTCAAATCCCCGGTACAGTTTATGCTCGCCCTGGACACCCGCATCCACGGAAGCCAGCCGGTTTTCAATACAATACTCGATGGTCTGGTAGTAGCACAGTTCAAAATGCAGGTTCGACAGGTACCTGTCGCAACCCCAGTGCCTGCCGTACAGGGTGGTATCGCTGAGCATGGCGAATGCGCCGGCGACATGCTCATCGCCCTGTTTTGCCAGTATCAGCAAGGTGTTGTCCGGCATCGCCGTACTCAGGTGGTGAAAGAAGTCCAGTGTCAGGCGGGGGCTGCCCCAGCGCCGGTAGAACGTGCTGCAGTAGAACCCGTAGAATACGTCCCAGTGTTCCTCGGTGATGTCGGCGCCACGCAGGCAGGCAATGTCTATGTTCTCGTCCCGGACCGTCCTGCGTTCCCGCCTTATCTGCTTGCGCCGCTTTGACGTCATACCTTGCAGGAAGTCGTCGAAGTCCGCGTAGCCGCGGTTATGCCAGTGGAACTGGCAGGTATGGCGCAATAACAGGCCGTTGTCCGTCAGGATTCCCAGGTCGTCCTCCTCCGTGAACAGGCAATGAAATGAAGACAGGCGGGAGCGCTCCGCCAGTTCCGCCACCGTCCTGATAATCAGGGACTTGATCTCGCGGTCCCTGCCGGCGGACCGGTCGATGAGGATGCGCGGGCCGCACACGGGGGTGAAAGGGATGGCCGACACCAGCTTGGGATAATACCTGCCGCCGGCCCTTTCAAAGGCGTCGGCCCAGGCCCAGTCAAACACGAACTCCCCGTGCGAGTTGTCCCTGATATATAGCGGCATCGCCCCCAGCAGTTTGTCTGCCGACGACACCAGCAGGTGACAGGGCTCCCAGCCGTGCCCTGCCAGGCACCCGAAACGTTCCAGGCCGTTCAGGAAGTCGTATCTTAAAAACGGGTTGCCATTGCAGCCCAGCCGGTCCCATTCCACCCTGTCAACCTGGTCAAGGCTCCGGGTCTGCCTGATCGTAATTTCCATTGACGAAAGCGCGGGGACAGAATTCAATTCTGTCCCCTGTCAGAAAAGAGAATCCGATGACGGATAGAGCAGGTCGCTTTACTCTCCACCCTTGGTGTACAGCGGGAACGGCATGATGTTTTTCCCGCTCTCGTCAAATTCCGTTATCTTGGCGGTGCCCTGCTTGTCCATTTCGTCAATGCGGATCAC
>VYCZ01000013.1 GCA_009843675.1 Gammaproteobacteria bacterium
TCATAAACTCTGGTAGTAACGGGGACAGAATTCAATTCTGTCCCCTTCTAATGTGCATTGTGCGACCCGACCCCGTTCACCCACCGGAGCGCACAAAAAACATTGTTGTCCGGCTGTGGCCAGCTATGATGTTCTTTGCGGAAAACGTAATACAACAAAGGAGGTGCTTATGCACAAACTGACGGATGTTACCGGCATCATTGTAAGTATATTCGGTGTCGGCGCATTATTGGCGGGATTGATTTTAACCGGACAACATGGAATCAAGGGCGAAATACACGGAATGAAGGTCGATATAGCTGACCTGCAGCAACGAACGGCACGCATCGAAGTACAATTATCACTGCTGCTCGAAGCCTGGAATATCGACAAACCCGATTCTCCCACTGCTGCAGGGAAGTAGCCGGTTCCGGGCTGCGCTTCCCGGCACAGTTTTCCTGCTTGCCTGCTTGCCCTGGCCTGGTGGCTGCCGCGCCTCACCCGGCCCGATAACGTCATATTCGCTGTCCCCGGCCGGGGACACACGAACTCCGACCGGGGACAGAATTCAATTCTGTCCCCCTCCGATATGCATTGTGCGACGTGACCCCATTTGATGACCCATTTGACCCTGAATTCAAAGATAATCGTATGTACGTAAAACACATTGTCAGTCATGCAGAATATGACAAACTTTCCCGGCGTTATGCTAAAGAGGCGAGTTGATATGGGATTCGCAGCCATTAAAGAACACGCCTGTGAACTCTTCAATGAAGCGCCGTTTATCAGCCAGATACGCAATGAGTCTGACTATACACAAGCGCTGGCGCTCATGGACGAATTGATAGAAGATTACGATAATCAGAAACCGCTGATTCACATACTTTCTGCTTCTATCGCTTGCTGGGAGAATAAATCACCCGAGTTCAAGTCTTTTAATGACCGTATTGAAAAAATCGACAGCGGCATAGCAACGCTTAAAGTCATTATGGAACAATATGAACTCGGTGTAGGCGATCTGCCGGAGATTGGAAGTAAATCACTGGTTTCCAGAATTTTAAACGGGCAACGCAGGCTGACACGTAATCATATTGAAGCATTATGCAAGCGTTACAAGATCAGCCCGGCGTTATTTTTTTAATCGGCCCTTCTATCAGAGATGCAGGTCGGACCCTGTCCTGTTTAGCTCATTTTGGGAAAACCTTATTGAGGTAGAAAGCGGTCGCCTTTTAACCGGTCAGGGTCTGCCCGCCTCTATCAATGCTTCGGCCAGGAGTTTGGGGTTGGTATAGCAGACTTCGTGGCTGCCCGGCTTCTGCACCACCCTGCACAGGCCCAGGCGCTCGGCCATCCTGGGATACCAGGCGTACTCACCGTGGGGCAGGACAATATCATCTGTGAAGTTGATGTAGCTCCTTGGAACATTCAGCCTCTGAAAGCCCTGCATGCTGATCTTTTCATTTTGTGAATAAACGCAGACCGGATTCAGACCGGCGTAGACCTGCCTGGCAGTTTCCAGGTCGGCATCGTTGATGAACACTTCCCGAAAAACCTCGAACGGTATCATCCAGTTGGTTCTCTCGCCCTCTTTCTTGATGATCGCGTCAAACATCTGCCGGTGCCCGGGTGTTACCACGTCATAGATGCACTCACCGTCTTCAAGCACCATGGCATTCTGGAATACCACCCGGTTAACGCGGTCGGCTACCTGCTCGGTCACGTTCGGTATCACGATCCCGGCAAAGCTGTGGCCGGCCAGGATGAAGTCGCGTATGTCCCGCTCCAGGATGTAGTCGACCACGGACTTCACGCAATCCGCATGGGTGAAAAAATTGCCGGCATCCTCTCCATGGCCGGCCATGGTCGGCGCATAGGCAACGTGGCCGTGCCTGTTGAGTTCCGCAATCACCCGGTCCCAGCACGAACCGTCGTGCATGGAGCCGTGCACCAGTACAAACGTCAGTTTCAAACCTGTTTACTCCTGAATTTTATTTATCGGGACTGTCGCCCAGTTCCCTGATGACTTCATCGACGGTCAGCACCCGTCCGAACAATTCGCGTATCGTGCCCAGGGCAGCTTCATGCAGACGCGTTTCAAACGCCGCCGTGCCGTCGCTGGTAAAGGCGACCTTGTAATCGTGCTCAAACGCGCTGCGCGCCGTGGATTCACAACAGCAGTTGGTTGTCACGCCGGTAATGATGACCGTATCCGCGCTGATGTTTCTTAACAGAGTATCAAGGTCGGTACGGTGAAACGCATCATATTTATGTTTGACAACATGAAACTCGTCTTCCAGGGGCGCCGGAAGGTCCGAAAACAACTCATAGCTATGCGTCCCCTTGAACAATACCCGCTGCTCCCGTAAGGGTGGATACTTGTCCAGCAGGAGACCACCGTAGGGAGCGCTGCTATCGAGCCGAATCCAGATTACCGGCACTGCCATTTTTCTGCACTCCGTTATCAGCCCTGAGAGCCGGGCAATAATCTCACGGCCCATGGGTGTCTCAAGCATGGCCCCAGGTTCAAGGAAGGCATTCTGCATATCGATTATCAGCAAGGCGGACGATTCCCGGTTGATGCGGAAAAATGCCTCTCCCGTCCGGGTCGTTTCACGCGCGGTGCTCATCAGGTTATTACTCGTATATCACTCTTTGTGGACGACATGGACGTATCAAGCAAATTATCCTACCGTTCCTCCAGCGGATTGATATGGGTAATCCCGGTGAAGCGGCGGAAGTCATAATCCGCCGAATATATCCCGGCGCCGTATTCAACGGCCAATGCGGCCAGATGTACATCCGATGTAAGGTTACCTGCGCTGCCTGTACCGCTCAACAGGTTCCTGAAGATCGGCCAGTGGCGTTCACCGGGGCTTACCAGTATCGCATTTGATTGCCTCAACCAACCGTCAACATAGGACAACGCGTGAGTAAAATGCAACGGTCTGGCCATGATGCCCGCGCGTGTTGTCACGCGGATAAACGCCAGAATCACAATCCAGGCAAAACCGATTTCCGTTGTCCCCGATAGCGCCTGCTCCAGCCAGTTACGCGCCTTTCCATGTTGGTCTGCGTCACGGTTGACGGCATAAATGAGGATATTCGCATCGACCAGGATCACTTTTTCAGCTCCAGTTTCCTGGCTGTTTCTTCTTCTTCCAGATAGTCTGCAAGTTCCAGGGCCTTGGTCAGGTTATATCCACCTGAGACTTCACCCATGGAAACGGGTTTTAACCGGTAAGGCTGCGCCGCGTCCCTGATACGGTTTGCAGACAACCCGGCGCGCAAGGTCTCGTTCACAACCTGTTTGTAACTTTTGCCGCTTCGGTGAGCGGCGTCCTTCAGCGCTCTTGCAATACTGTCGTCGATTGTCAGTGTCGTTCTCATACCTGGACATCATAGCATATTTGATTGAGACATCAAAACATCAAATACACTCCACATGCGCCGAATCCCATGCGATCATTGCTCTCTTTCGATCGATTCCCCAGTGATAACCTCCCAGGGCGCCCGATGAACGGAGGATGCGATGGCAGGGTATCAGGTAGGAAACCGGATTGGCGCCCACGGCAGAGGCAGTGGCTCTTACGGCCGTTGGATTGCCAGTCAACCGCGCCAGTTGTTTGTAGGATATGAGACTACCCTCCCGGACCCTGAGCAGGGCGCGCCAGACGTTGACCTGGAAATTGGTTCCTTTCACGAACAGGTGAAATCCTGACTCATGCCCGTCCTGTGTACCGTTACGGGGGCTGAATAACCTGCCGGCGGTGTGAGCAGTACTTTGCGGATCATGGAATACCTGCGCGGCGGGCCAGCGCTTCAACAGGGCTTCCGCTTCCTTCTCAAGTACCTCTTCCCGACTTCGACGGTTTACGCCGTTAACTGATTGATTTTATTGAGCACGCGTTAACCCGTAGGCACTACAATTGCCTTGTTTTGAGCGTTGGACGGGTGGGGGTATTATTTGAGTTCGTAAGGCGTGGTGGAGTGCGTTAACCCCATGGCTTTATAGAGTTGCCTGCCGGTCTCGCTGATCGCGGAGGGAATGACGTAGCGGCGGTTGGTCTGTTTATGTTCCAGCACACTGTGCTGCACGTGCACCAGTGCGTTGCGGATCACCTCGGGGGAGACCGGTCTGGCCTGCAGGGTCATGCGGTATTGCAGGTGCCGGACACAGAGCAGGGACATGAAGGCGATGGCGATGTGGGCCCGGATGCGGCGCGGGGTCCAGTGGTAGATGGGTCTGACCTTGAGGTCGTGTTTGCTCACCCGGAAGGTGTCTTCCACCTGCCACAGGCCGCGGTACTGGTCCAGGATGGTGGCGGTCTTGGTGGCCTTGGGCAGGTTGGTGATGACGCCGTGCAGGCCGTCCCAGCGTTGCGCCTGGGCAATCTTGTCCGGGTTGACGCGGAGGGTACTCTGGCCTTCTATCCGGAGGTACTGCTGGTAGCCGCGGTTGCTCAGCAGGTCTTTGGGGTTGTCGCTTTTGGCCAGTTTTTTGCGCAGTTTATCCAGGGCCTTGTCCCGGTCCCGGCGGTCTTTCTCGGCCCGTACCGGGGAGAAGCCGACCACCAGGCGGCGGGTGTTGTGGGTCAGTTCCCGCACCCGGGCGCCGTCGCCGTCTTTGAGGGTCTCATAGCCGCTCGCATCGAGCGCCTGGGTTTGGAGGCTTTGCGGCAGGGATTTCAGCCGGGCGCCGACGATGTAGTGCAGCCCGGCCGCTTCCAGGGCGTTGAGGTTGGCCTCGCTCAGCATCCCCCGGTCGGCCACGACCACGGCGTCCTCGGCCTCAGAGGCGGCTTGCAGCGCCTGCACCACCGGGATGAGGCTGTGGCCCTCGAAGGTGGCCCCGGGCAGGACGGTGTAGCGCACCGGCAGGCCGGTCTCGGTCACCGCCAGGGCCAGCAGCACCTGGCATTCCTTGAACTTGGCGTCCTTGCTGTAGCCGGGTTGTTTCAACGCATCCTCGGTGAACGATTCAAAGTACAGGGTGGTGCAATCGAAGAACAGCACGCGCAACGTGCCGCCCAGCAGCGCCTTGGCCTGTTGCCCGGCCAGGGCGTTCAGGCGCTCGATGCGGTCCGCATCGAGCAGGTCCATCATGCGGTACACCTGGGGCAGGGACACCTGCACGCCGAAGTCGGCCGCCAGGGCGCGCACGCTGGCGCGTTTGCTGTCCGGGTTCGCAAGGCGCGCCATGACGTTGTGGAACAGCGCCTTGTGCGAGGCCCGGTAGCGCCAGGCCGGCAGCAGCCGGGACAGGCCCAGGGCCTCGTACACGGCGCCGTACACGGCATGGATGCCGCTGGTGAGGCGTTGGGTTTCAATGAGCTGCTTGAGGTCCACCTTGAGGGGCGCATCGTCCCGCCGCGACCGGGCGGCAATGAGCTGCTCGGCCACGTCCTCCGGGGGGAACAGTTGCGGTTGGGTATCGGCCGCCAGTTTGGCCTTGACCACTTCGGCCAGGTCTTTGAGTCGGACCAGTTCGTCCCCGTCCAGGGCGATGCCGATGTGGCGCACGATGCGCTGGCGCACGGTCTTGCCGGCACGCACGGACTCCACCAGTTGCACGGCTTTACGCGGGCTGTTGGGCGTGGTTTTGACGCGCACGAACATGGGGCGAAGGGTAGCAGAAACAACTCCGTGTGTCAACTATTATATATTAACTAGGCACTACAACAGCCCGTTCCAAAACCCGCTTTGATTTATAAGGGGTTTTCAGATAAATTGGGCACTAAACCGACGAAGTCGGGGCAGGGTGCAAGGTCTCGTTCACAACCTGTTTGTAACTTTTGCCGCTTCGGTGAGCGGCGTCCTTCAGCGCTCTTGCAATACTGTCGTCGATTGTCAGTGTCGTTCTCATACCTGGACATCATAGCATATTTGATTGAGACATCAAAACATCAAATACACTCCACATGCGCCGAATCCCATGCGATCATTGCTCTCTTTCGATCGATTCCCCAGTGATAACCTCCCAGGGCGCCCGATGAACGGAGGATGCGATGGCAGGGTATCAGGTAGGAAACCGGATTGGCGCCCACGGCAGAGGCAGTGGCTCTTACGGCCGTTGGATTGCCAGTCAACCGCGCCAGTTGTTTGTAGGATATGAGACTACCCTCCCGGACCCTGAGCAGGGCGCGCCAGACGTTGACCTGGAAATTGGTTCCTTTCACGAACAGGTGAAATCCTGACTCATGCCCGTCCTGTGTACCGTTACGGGGGCTGAATAACCTGCCGGCGGTGTGAGCAGTACTTTGCGGATCATGGAATACCTGCGCGGCGGGCCAGCGCTTCAACAGGGCTTCCGCTTCCTTCTCAAGTACCTCTTCTGTCCCGAACGCCAGTTCACAGATGCCTTTATCGGTCAAAGCCAGAAACATCAACCCGAACGGACTGGGGTGTACGCCGTAACGGATCTGCAGGCCGCTGCCTGAGCGCTTGTACTGACCGGGAGTAACCGCCTCGATGGAGACGAACTGATCGTGCAGTCGGCCCGGCCCGGATAAACCGAGGTCCAGCGCGGCATCGAGTACGCTGGTCGATTTGTCCAGCAGTTGCTTGGCGTGCTGTACGGTCAGGTACTCCAAAAACCGCTTGGGACTGACTCCCACCCAGGTCTTGAATTTGCGCTGGAAATGCCAGGGACTCAACCCGGAATGGGCCGCAATTTGCTCGAGAGAAGGCTGGTCCGCGGCGTTATCCCGGATAAAGGCGATTGCCTTCGCAATAACCTCGTAATCGCTGTTCAAACCCGGATTGTAAGCAGGTTTCATGTGGAGAGTATAAGTTATTCACTGATCCCATCCACCCGAATCTTGCTGTTTGATTCATAATTAACGTTATAATTTTGGAATTATTTCGACGAGATTCTTTGGAAAAAATGAAATATTCAATCGTGATTGAAAAAGCAGATACCGGATATTCAGCCTACTCTCCTGATATTGCTGGTTGTATAGCAACAGGCGGGACCAGACAAGAGGTGAAAAAGAACATAAAAGAGGCTATTGAATTTCACCTTGAAGAATTAGCAATGGAAAATCAGGAAATACCGGTACAGCCAATCGGCAGGTTATATGGAGCGTTACAAAATACGGGTTCTTCCGTGACGCTGGAAGAAATGGAAGAAGCCGTAATCAGCGGCGCCTGTGAAAGTGATCGCGCTTGAGGGGCAAGGCGTCCGGAAATAACCAACATGTCCGATCAAATTGCCCAATGGCTGGTCAGTGCAAAAGTTTCACCACCAAGGCAACTTATTAATGTTTGTCGTCGTCAATCTCTGCTGCAGCAACTGAAAACAAATAAAAATTTCCGTGTTGTCTGGATAGAAGCAGCTGCGGGATATGGAAAAACCTTGCTCATATCACAATGGCGAGAAGAGATGTTGAAAATCCATAATCATGTCGGATGGATCTCTATTGATGTTAACGATGAACCTGATATTTTAATTCCTTATATAGCTTTCAGCCTGCACCGTGCGGGACTGGATATGCTTCCCACAGGACTTTTATTACCATCATTTCAGGGCATAAGAACCGTTTATAGCTTAGGACGACTGCTGAATCGTATAGAAACGAGCGATCAACCCGTTGCTTTGATTTTTGATGATTGTGAAAATGCCTCTGCGGAAATAGTGGCACAGGTTTTTGAGCCGTTATTACGAATTAAGGCTGAAATTATGCTCATTT
>VYCZ01000067.1 GCA_009843675.1 Gammaproteobacteria bacterium
TTTTTAGTAACTTACAGCTTGATTTTTTAATTATAACAGTTATTATATAAAAAGAGTAGTCTATAATTTGCCAAATAAACCTTAAATCAGGGGGAAGGGCTGCATGTCTCATCAATTAAGAATGAATTCCATCAACTTGACTGTTCAAACCATCCTGGTTCTATCACTTGCGCTGACTCAAATCGCCAATGCGCAGTCAATTCTTGAAGAAGTTATTGTCACTGCACAAAAACGTGAAGAAAGCGTGCAGGACGTGTCCATCTCCGTAACCGCCCTTAGCGGCGACATGATCAGCGATTTCGGTTTTAAGAATACGCTCGAGATCTTTGATCAGATACCGAATGTGACTGCCGACCAGGGTTCCTATGCCGGGGCGCTGACAATCAGGGGGAATACCACGCTGAACACCATGCTGGGGGGAGAAGGGAACGTGGCTTTGTACTTTGATGATGTGTACCGGCCGCAGGCCTATTATGGCGGCAACAACATGCTGGACCTGGAGCGTGTCGAGGTGCTGCGCGGGCCGCAGGGCACGCTGTTCGGGCGCAATGCGACCGCCGGCCTGGTGCACTTCATCTCACGCAAGCCGACTGAAGAGTTCGAAGCCTATGCCACCTTCGAGTACGGCTCCTACGATACCCGCATCGTGGAGGCAGCGGTCAGTGGCCCCCTGACCGATTCGGTGAGGGGGCGTTTGGCGTTCCAGTACCACGAGGACGATGGCTTTCAGGACAACCTGGGGCCGGCCGGCGGGAAACTCGGCAAGATCGACCACCTGACCGGCCGCGGTCATCTCGAATTCGACCTCGGCGAGCGGGCGGGTCTGATGCTCACCATCGAAGCCAGCGACCAGGACGACATCGGTAAGGGCTTTCACTACTGGGGACTTCTGGACCCGGCAACCCTGGCGCAGTGTGAGGCGGAGCGGGTGCGGGCCGGACAATGTGTCGGGGGCGGCGCCTTTTTCGGTCTGCCGACGTTTGGCGATCCGAACCTCGACCCTGAAGAGGTCTATACCGAGCTCGATCCCGGGAACGGGGAAAACCGTTACACGCTCGGCACGATTACCGGGATTGCCAGGCTTAATTTCAAGCTGACCGATACCATAGACGTCGTATCGATCACTGCCTACGACAGCTACAATCGGTATTTCAACCCCGATGAAGACGCCACCGCTGTAGGTGTGTTCGGTGGTTATTTCCAGTTCAACGACCACTACACCATTGATTCCGACCAGTTTACCCAGGAGATCAGGTTATCCGGCGTGTTCATGCGTGCGGACTGGACCGCGGGATTCTACTATTTCGACGAAGACCGCGATTCGACCAGCACGATAAGGGATTTCGAGAGTATTCAGTCACCCGATACCAAGGTACAGGGGGATACGGAGTCGTGGGCTGTGTTCGGGCAGGTGGGTATACCGCTCGGGGATCAGTTCCGGCTTATCGGCGGGGTACGCTACACCGATGACGACAAGAAGACCGAAGTGCTCACCACCGGCGTTCCGGGTTCGCAGTCGCTGTCCAGCACCAACACTTCAGGCAAGGCAGGCCTGGAGTGGCGGCCGCGTGAGGACTGGATGCTCTACGGGTCCTTCTCCACCGGATTCCGCTCCGGCAACTTCAATACGGATCTGCTGGGCGGTAATATCAGCCTCCTGAGCGCGGTGGCTCCGGAGAAAATCAAATCCTACGAGGGTGGCTTCAAGGCAACGCTGTTAGGCGGCCGGGCACGGGTGAATGCCGCGCTGTTCTACCAGGACGTCACGGACAAGCAGGGCCTCATCTACGACAATGTTGCCGTAGCGCCTGTTGGCCGGCTCATGAGCATTGGAGACGCGGATATCTACGGCGCCGAACTGGAGCTGCTGCTGATACCCGCAGAGCAACTGGAAATGAGCCTGGGTGTGGGCTGGCTGGATACCGAAATCGATGCGCCCGCAAACTTTTTCGTCCCCGCGAATTTCGGCACCGGCGCCAGGGCCTTTGTGGGCGATCAATTTTTCGTGGACGGCAGTGAGCTCGGCACCAGCGCGCCGGAATGGACGCTCAACGGTCTTGCCCGCTATCACATACCTCTCGGAAACAACGGCAAGGTCAGCGCGCAGGTGGATTTCAATTACCGCGACGACACCAACGGACTCGGCGGCAACGAGCTTACCTACAACGAGGATCGCTGGCTGGTGAACCTGCGCTTGTTCTGGCGTTCGCAATCAGAACGGTGGCAAGTCGAGGGCTACGTAGAGAATGTCTTCGACCATGAATACATTGATAACATGATTGCCTTTGCGGGTAGTGACCACGCCTATGGCAACATGGGCATGCCGCGCTGGTTCGGCGTCAAGGTTGGGGTGAATTACTGAACAGGTATTGCGCTGATGCCCAACGATCGCGATCTGGGGATGGATCGCAAGATCACCCGCCGCGATTTCATTGAGGGGGTGAGTGTCGCCATCGCCGGCAGCATGCTGCCGGGGAAGATTCTGGCTGCTGCGCCTGGTACCAATTCACCTTCTATATTGAAAAATTACCCGCCGGGCCAGGGCGGGATGCGTGGCAGCCACAACGGCTCCTTCGAAGTCGCACACCAACTTGCCCGGGAAGGGCGTAAGGATTGGGGACCGGCGCAAGATCCCGACGGCATGGTCTATGACCTGGTTGTTGTCGGCGCCGGGATCAGTGGTTTATCGGCCGCGTACTTTTATCAAAAAGAAAACCCCGGCGCGACGATTCTCATCCTCGATAACCATGATGATTTCGGCGGTCACGCCAAGCGCAACGAATTCCTTCACAAGGGAAAGAAAACAATTGCCTACGGGGGCAGTCAATCCATCGACAGCCCGGGGGGATTCAGCAAGGTCGCGAAGAAGGTGCTCGAAGATCTGCAGATTGATGTTAAACGCTTCGAGACCGCATATGACCAGGAATTTGCCAAACGCTGGGGCCTTGGAGCGTCCATTTACTTTGATCGGCCTACCTACGGGGTAGACCAGGTCGTGCCGGCGCCACTCCTGCCATGGAACACCCTGATGCCCATGGGTGAGTCGAAATTGTCAATGGAGCAGGCGATTCCGACCATGCCTGTTTCCGACGAGGCCAAACGTCAACTACTTGAACTCTACACCCAAACAAAAGACAAGATACCTGACCAGTGGATATTTGGTGAGTGGTCCTACCTGGAAAGTATCAGCTATCTGGATTTCCTCACCAGGCACTTGGGGGTAACAGACCCCGAAGCCCTGGGCCTGTTTCAATATGTCCTGTCCGACATGATCGGTGCAGACCTTGTCCCGGCGCTCTGGGCAATGGCACTGGGCCTGCCGGGACTGGATGCGACCAGTCTTGGTATGTTCAAGGGACCGATCAACTGGGGCCTGAGAGTATCGAGAGAGCCGTACATCTATCACTTTCCCGACGGCAATGCGTCCGTGGCCCGCCTGCTGGTTCGGCGCCTGATTCCGGACGTTGCCCCGGGTAACACCATGGAAGATATCGTCGGTGCAGCCTTTGATTACTCGCGTCTCGACCGCATGTCCTCGCCGGTCCGTCTTCGACTTGGCAGCACGGCCGTGAATGTCCGGAATATCGATGGCAATAACAACGCCAAAGAAGCCGGGGTTACCTACGTGCGAGGCGGAAAGACTTTTCAGGTGCGGGGCCGCAATTGCGTGCTCGCTTGTTACAACAGGATTATCCCCCACCTGTGTCCCCAACTTCCTGCAAGACAAAAGGAGGCGCTGTCAAAACTGGTGAAAATCCCCCTGGTCTACACCAATGTGCTGCTTCGCAACTGGCAGCCCTGGCAGAAGCTCGGCCTCGGCATAGCGAATTGCCCGGGCACCTACCATCGTGTGGCGATGCTCGATTTTCCGGTAAGTCTCGGGTCGGCTGAGTTTTCCAAAAACCCTGAAGAGCCGATCGTCGCTCACATGAATCGAATCCCCGCAAGTCCAGGTCTGGCGCCGGCTGAACAGAACAAGGCGGGCCGCCTGGAATTGCTTGCGACATCGTTTGAGACCATTGAGAGAGAGACGCGCACCCATTTGGCGGGGATGCTCGGCAGTGCGGGCTTTGATCCGGCCCACGACATCGAGGGTATTACGGTCAACCGCTGGCCGCACGGTTACGCGTGGAGCCCCAACCCGGTCTTTGACAACTACGAAGACGATGAATTGCCCAACGTGGTGGGGCGCCAGCGCTTCGGCCGTGTCGCCATAGCCAACTCGGATGCAGGGGCTTTTCCGGCAATGCAAGAGGCCATCGATCAGGCCCACCGGGCCATAGGTGACCTCAAGAACCAAGGGCAATGATTTCACACCGGCTGTGAAGTCGCGGTAAAGTGATTAACTGGAAAGAGTACCAGGAGTAAATAATATGAGATCGTTTTCTGTGGTTGTTTTCCTGCTGACGGCTATCTCCGGAATGCATGGCTGTGGCGAAGATGAAGGAAGCAGCCCATTCACAGACAATATGGAAACATCTCAATCCACCGGTGTTGCGGATGCACAAGCAGATTTGCCCGGAGCGGTAAGCCATGAACGTGCATTGAATGCCACCGATGATATAGAAAACTGGCTGTTGCATGGACGTACCTATGACGAGCAGCGTTTCAGTCCGCTCGATCAGATTACCCAGGCCAATATCAATCGCCTGGGTTTAGCCTGGGCTCTCGATATTCCAAGTAGTGACGGTCTTGTGGCGACGCCGATTGTCGTTGACGGAACCGTATATTTAAGCGCCCCCTTCAGTATCATTTATGCTGTTGATGCCGCATCCGGCGATCTTCTCTGGTCCTATGATCCGCAAGTGAAATTGAACCTGAGTGTGTTTGGGTCCTGGCTGTCCCGTTGGAACCGGGGTGTGGCCGTATGGAATGGAAAAGTGATTGTCGGTACCGGTGATTGCAGGTTGGTCGCTGTCGATGCAGGAAAGGGAACCCCCGTCTGGGAAGTTGAGACCTGCGACAGCAGTATCGGCTATGCCATTACCGGTGCGCCAAGGGTGGGTGATGGGAAGGTTTTTATCGGTAACGCGGGAGCTGACTGGGGCCTGCGCGGCTATGTCACGGCCTATGACGCGGATTCCGGTGAGTTTGTATGGCGTTTTTATACGGTGCCCCGTGATACTGTTTCTGACCAGGAACCACAAGAACTTGAAACGACCGCGGAGACCGGGAGCGGGGAAGCTGGGCGCCGGTACGGCGGCGGTGGCTCGGTATGGGACTCCATGACCTATGATCAGGAATTGAACCGGTTATACCTGGGAACAGACAGTGTTTTTCCCGAGTATATCAACATCACGGATCCCGAAGAGTTCGATGACCTGCTGACCAATTCCATTGTTGCCCTGGATGCCGCGACAGGCGCATACCTGTGGCATTACCAGACGGTCCCGGCAGGCAAGTTGGACTATAACGCGGCTGCACATATGATCCTTGCCGATATGGAGATTGAAGGTGAGAGTCGAAAAATCCTGATGCAGGCGCCTAAAAATGGATTTTTTTATGTCATCGACCGCAGCAATGGCGAGCTGCTGTCAGCGGACAACTATACGACAGTGACCTGGGCCAGTCATATTGACCCGGAAACAGGCAAGCCTGTTCTCGATACTGCTGTTCCATCCGTGGACCCCGAAAGTGGCAAGCCGCTTGTCTACCCTTATGGATGGGGAGGGCACAACTGGCACCCCATGAGTTACAGTCTCGACACCGGCCTGGTTTATATCCCGGTGCTGGATGTCGCAGCAGTCGTTCAACAATCACCCGAATCGGGCGAAGCGGAAGAACCGCTGGGCCAGAGCGCCTACGGTGCAGGTGCAGGCAAGGTGGCTGAAGACGAAATGCTGGGCAAGCTTGTGGCCTGGGACCCGGCGACCCAGTCGGAACGATGGTCGCAGGAGCATAAATTACCGTGGAACGGGGGTGTGCTATCGACAGCAGGTGGTGTTGTATTCCAGGGAAATGCCGAAGGCAGGTTCAATGCCTTTGCCGCGGATGATGGTGAATTACTGTGGACCATGAAGACCGGTTCGGCGATCCAGGCGTCACCGGTGACTGTTCGCATTAATGGGGAACAACTGGTCATCATCCCGGTAGGGTGGGGCGGCCCGCAACGATTATGGATTCCGCGTCACAATGCGCTGCCCGAATCAAGAGGCAATAGTCGTTTGATCGCATTCAAGCTTGATGGCGACGCAACCCTGGCGGCACAAACCAGCCATTCCATGCCTGTTCCCGAGCCGCCGCAACAAAGCGACACAGCCGAGTTCATTGCCCGTGGTGAAAAATTGTATGGCCAAACCGGTTGTGTCTGGTGCCATGGTGTCGATGTCGAGGGCGGCAGCGACTCGGTCCCGAATTTGCGTTATCTCACGAAGGAGCAACATGCGGCATGGGACGCCATCGTCCTGGGTGGCGCCTACCAGCATAAGGGAATGCTTTCCTACAAGGATGCGCTCAGTGCAGAAGATTCAGCCGCGATACATGCCTACGTGATTGAAAGGGCCTGGAAGGCGTATAAAGAACAATCTACACAATGATCCTGGTTCAGAAGAGAAGAAGATTGATATACGCTCTATAATACTGGATATAGCGAAAACTGATTTATTGTTCAACCAAGGAGATATCCATGATGAACTTCCGCATTTGCAAGCTGTTCTTTTTGATCGCAGTGATGGTATGTACGCCTGCTACTTCCTTCGGAAATTCTGCCTATGAAGTAGAGGTTCTTGATACCGAGCAACTCGGTCATGTTCGACACATTATTGATTCTGCGCGCCAACTGCCCGGGGACTGGCGTTATCTGGAACCACGCGCGATGCTTACTTACGACGCCTACCAGTTCCAGCTGGCGTTTATGTCCTATGCCCTGGCCATGGTGCAAATAAACTACACACCAGCTTATAAAGAGTTATACAGGGATGCACAACTAAGTCTGATTGAAAAAATGATGCGTCGTGATGTCTGGGCTCCCACGTGGCTGGAAATCATTGATATGGAGCCTTACAAGAGCTACCTGGAAGCAGGTAAGGAATGGCGTGATCCGGTTCGTGAAAAAAATATCATGTACAGCGGCCATCTCCTGCAGATGATCGGCCTGTATGCAGTGCTGTACAAGGATTTTCGTTTCGACAATCCCGATTCCATCGTGTTCGAAATACCTGGCCTGAACGGTTTCAGAAACACCTACGATCACCACTCGCTTGCGCAACTTATATATGATCAATTTGTGGAGAGTGATTATGTGGGTATTGAATGTGAACCAAATGATGTTTTTGTGGAGTGTAATCAGCACCCCATTCTTGGCCTTATCCACTATGACTGGATACATGGGAGTATGCTTTCGGATGTGCGCCATGCCTTTTGGGACAAGGCTGAAGAACTGAATTACATTGCGCCCCATACATCCAGAACCATGTATTTTTACCGTGTCAGGGAACAGGAACGTGTGGATAAGCCCTTTGCGTGGGCCGACGGGTGGAGTGCGATGATGATGCACGCATGGAATGCCGACCTGGTACGCACGATCTATCCGGCCCAGCGTGATGCGGAAAAGGCGGCCTTGATGGATACCAGCCCCGAGCACTGGAGTCGCAGGTGGTCGACACCGGTCGCCAGCTTTGACTTTGGTTTTCTGGCTGCCTACGCCGCGGAAGTGGATGAT
>VYCZ01000323.1:0-1628 GCA_009843675.1 Gammaproteobacteria bacterium
TATTGTAGATATGGAGGGGAATGACAGCTACGTCCCTGTACGTAATATTGGTGGAGGCGGCCGGAGTCGAACCGGCGTCCGCAAGCCATCAGCCTTCGGTTCTACATGCTTAGCCGTCTCTTTGAATTTAATCGCCTGTTACCCGAAACGGCAGGGGAACGCAAGCAACGAGTCCCTTAAGATTTAGCGAATCCGCCCGGGACGGACTTCATCGCGAGCTTGTGTTTGTGACCCCTGAGTTGAATGCACAAGCACAATTCAGTCAGGGGCTGGCCGGCGTTTAAGCAGCCAGAGCGTAGTTGTACTTTTCGTCAACTATTTAAGTTTGCAGATGGATTAACGAGGTGATCTGCACCTCGGCATGCCCCTTGGGATTCAGCACCCGCGTCGAAACCAGGTACGCCCCCATGACAACGAATGATATCCAACAGCTTGAATATCATACCGGAATATAACGATTTTCTGGATGAAATTCAAGGATGCGTTAGACTCCATCAAGTTCATCTCTCAATGTATCAAACCAGAGGAGTAAAACCCTGTGTATCCCAAAAAGCCGCCAACACTATTCCTTCTCCTGCTGGCAGGCATGGCCGTAATCCTGTCCCATGTTGCCGGGCCGGCCGGCGCCGAAGAGAAAAAGTACATCACCGTCGTGTCCTGGGGCGGCTCCTATGCCAGGAGTTCCGTCAAGGCCTATCATGATCGCTTTGTCGAAGAGACGGGCATTCAAATCAAGCTGGACGAATATAATGGCGGCCTCGCCCAGGGCCGGGCCCAGGTTGAGGCCGGTAACGTGACCTGGGACGTGATCGATATGGTGGACGGGGATACCTTGTTGGGTTGTGACGAGGGGCTGTTGGAAATAATGGACTATGAAACTCTCCCACCGGCTCCGGACGGCACGCCGGCTGCAGAGGATTTTATGGATGGATACGACATGGAGTGCGGCATTGAAAATACCCTGGCCGGTACGGTGTATGCCTATAACGAAACGATGTTCCCCGGGCGCAAACCCACTGCTATGGTTGATTTCTTCGATCTTGAGACCTTTCCGGGACGTAGGGGTATGCGCCGGGTGCCCAACGTGAACCTGGAGTTTGCCCTGGTGGCAGATGGAGTGCCGACAGACCGGATATATGACGTCCTCTCAACCCCGGAAGGCATTGACCGCGCTTTCCGTAAACTGGATACCATCAAGAACGAGGTAGTCTGGTGGGAAGCAGGCGCGCAGCCGCCCCAGTTGCTCGCCGATGGTGAGGTTGTGATGAGTACGGCTTACAACGGGCGCATTTTCAATGCCTGGGCGCTGGAAAAACAACCTCTGACCATTGTCTGGGATGGCCAGGTTCAATATAGAAGCTACAAGGTAATCGTTGCCGGCACGCCCAGACTGGAACTGGCCCGGCAATTTGTTGCGTTTGCGACCAGCACGCAGTCCATGGCCAACCTGACCAAATACATATCTTACGGTCCTCTGCGTCATTCGTCCCTGGCGCTGGTGGACAAGCACCTGGATACTGGCATTGATATTAATCCGCACCTGTCCAATGCGCAGCAGAACATGGCTAATGCGGTGGTGCGAGACCCGGAATGGTGTGCCGACAACCAGGACGAGATGAATGAGCGGT
>VYCZ01000323.1:1638-5625 GCA_009843675.1 Gammaproteobacteria bacterium
ACCCATGAGAATGGATTGAGCGCGCCGTGATAAAACCCGACGAAACTGGTAAATTGGATTATGATGCATGAACCGCCACAGACGGGGGAGAGCACGTGAGTGATAAAACAGACGCAACTTCAGCGACTACCGAAAGCCGCACTGAAGGCAAAGACCCGGCGCAACGGGTCGGCATCATCGGCGCCGGCATTGCCGGCCTGGTGACGGCCAAGATATTCCTGGAAAACGGGTTCGACGTACAGGTGTTCGAAAAGGAACCCGACCTGGGCGGGGTCTGGGCCCTGTCACGGGCCTATCCCGGCCTGCGGGCGAATACCGCGAAGGAAACCTACAGCCTTACAGACTACCCCTATCCGGCATCCACGAGCGGCTACCCGGTTGCGGAGGAAGTACGTGCGCACCTGGAATCCTATGCGGACCATTTCGGCCTGTATCCGCATATCAGCTTCAACAGCGAGGTGGTGCGCCTTGCGGAGATCGATGACAACGGCAGGCAGGGCTTCAGCATGACGGTGCGCTCGAGAGCCGACGTTAACGAGGAGGAGAGCAGGGAATACACCCATGAATTCGCTTACGCCCTCATCTGTTCCGGCGCCTTTTCCACGCCCATGATGCCGGATCTTCCCGGCAGGGAGACATACAGGGGCCTCGTGCGCCATTCAAGTGAATGGACTCATCCCGCGGTCGCGGACGTCCGCCGCGTGGTCGTCATCGGCGCCGGCAAGTCCGCGCTGGACTGCGCCGCCTGGGCGGCCCGGGAAGGAAAAACCTCCACCCTGGTATTCCGCAAGCCGCACTGGATGGTGCCGCGCTACCTGCCCGGCGGCGCCCGCAGCGACCTGCGCTTCATCTCGCGCTTCATCGAGATGTTCGTCAATTACCCGGTGCGCCCCTGGGACGAGAAACTGTTGCACGGCCCCGGCAAACCGCTGGTGTGGCTGTGGTGGACCTTTCTGAGCGCCGTGGTGCCCCGCGTCCTGGGCATGCCGAAGCTCATGACCCCCGAACACAAGTTGCCGGTCGGCTTTGAAAGCGTGGGGCAGGTGGACGATTTCTTCGACCTGTTGAATGTCGACCGCATCACCGCCATACGGGCCGGCGTCAAGGGGTTTTACGACCTGGGCGTGGAACTCGACGACGGCACGCAGATAGAGGCTGACCTGGTCATCATGGGCACGGGATGGCAGCGCGACATGTCGTTCCTGAGCGAGGAGTTAAGATCAAAAGTGTACGGCAACGGCCGTTTCCATTTATACCGGCGCATACTGCCCCCCGGCCAGCAAAGGCTGGCGTTCATCGGGTTTTTCCCGACCCTGACCTGCCCGTTGTCTTCGGAAGTCGGCGCGCACTGGGCGGCGCAGTTGTTCACCGGCAACATGAGCCTGCCCTCGACCGTAGAGATGGACCAGACAATCGAGCGTCTGGAGAACTGGGCCAGGGAACGGGTGCCGGAACTGGAGGACGGCGTGTTCACCGGGCCTTATATCGGTCATTACGTCGACGAACTGATGCGCGATATGGGAATGCCGACCATGCGTACAAGTAACTTTTTGAAGGAATACCTCGGCTCGTTCCTGCCCAGCCGGTACGGGACGCTGGGGGAGGAGTTGAAGGCTGCCAGGGAAGGGAGGTTGAAGAAGCGGTTTTACCTGGGCAGTTTGCATGTGTTGGCGGCTGTTGTTGTGATTTGGATTGTCATGTAGGTTGGGGGGTGATGGAAATCCCTGGAATGAGATTAAGCACACCGATCAAGCTGTTCACCTTTTACCTGGCGCTATTCACGCTTCCGCTCATAGCGTTGCAGTTCGCCTCTGCCCACGAACGTCACCCCCTGGCCATGCAGGAACTCGACTGGCAGGCTGAAAATATAAAGCGCGTGTATGCCATGGCCGGAGACTTCCATGCCGGCGCCCTGATTAGAATCTGGGACATGCCCGGCCGGACGCAGGATGTGGAGGGCAGGCGCTGCCTGGTCGGGCCGTATTTCATTTTCGATGTGGATGACAGTTTCGCCTTCAATATCGATGAGACCGTCACCGTGGACCTGCTGTTCGATGCGGGACAGACGGACGGCTTCATCATTTCTTATGACCATGCGTCTGACTCTCCGCAGGCCAGGACGATCATGCTCGACCGGGACAGCGGGCAACGCTGGCAATGGGTAAGCGTCACGCTTGAGCGGGCGGGGCTTGCCAACCGTCGCCACGGTCATACCGATCTTGGTATTGCCGCTCCGGGCGCGGTGCTGTTCTATGATACGCAGGCGGACCATGAAATTGTGCTGTGCGATATGAAGATCGGCAGGGGAGACCGGCCCGACGCCGGTCCGGTTCCTGCCGGGACACTGAGCCTGCGTGTCCGTAACGAAGCAGGAGGCTCTGTCGTGCCTGCCCGCGTCGGCCTGTACGACGCACAGGGACGCATGCCCGCCCCCGGCGAACAGGCCCTGGTGGTGCCGCGTTTCACTGATCGCACCAGGCAGGTCCCGGTACGGCGCGGGTTCGAGTTCTGGCCCGCCGGGAAAGGGTATGCTTTCTATGTAGATGGCGACTACGAGGCCCAGGTACCGGCGGGCCGTTACCAGCTCGTGGTCGGCAGAGGTCCTGAATTTCGTATCCACACACAGGATGTCAAAATCAATGCGCACGGGCATACCCGGGTGGAAGTGGAACTGCAACGCTGGATCAATATGCCGGAACAGGGTTGGTACTCCGGTGATCCCCATATCCATATCGAACGTACCCGGGACGCCAATCCCGGCATCCTCGCCCTGCTCAGCGCCGAGGATATCCATGTCGCCAACCTGTTGCAGATGGGTAATCTGGCCCGTTACTACTTCCCGCAATACGCCTTCGGAGAAGACGGGCACTACCTGCGGGACAACCACGCGCTGGTGTCGGGCCAGGAGTCGCCGCGCACCGGCCATCGCGGCCATACCATCAGCCTGAACATCAGCAGTTATCACGATCCAGTCGATTTCTTCCTTTACCATGACACGGCAATGGCGGTGCAGGCGGACGGCGGGCTGTTCGGCTATGCCCATGCCATCATCGATGCCTTTCACGTGTCACGGGGACTTGCGCTGGACGTGCCCATGGGGCTGGTGGACTTTCTCGAGGTGCTGCAGTTCAGCATGATTGATACGGAGTTTCTCTACGACTTCTGGAACCTGGGCTTCAGACTCGCGCCCGTTGCGGGGTCGGATTTCCCCTACATCAACCTGCCGGGCACGGAACGTTCCTACATCCGTATCGACGGCCCGTTCTCACCGCAAGCCTGGTTCGGGGGATTAAGACAGGGACGGACCTTCGTGACCAATGGGCCTATGCTGAGTCTCGATGTCGCCGGCAGTACGATAGGTGATACGCTGGCTGCAGCCAAAGGCGAAACGCTGAACATAACGGCCCGCGCGCGGGTCAACCCCGATATCGACAGCCTGGACCGGGTAGAACTGGTCATCCATGGAGGCGTAGTGGCAACAGCGGTATCGGAGGAGGGCAGCGAGAGCCTGGTACTGAACCACCGCCTGACGGCAGACGGGAGTTGCTGGGTCGCCCTGCGCGCCTACGGGAAAAACGGCGGCTTGGCCCACAGCGCCCCTGTCTACGTGAGTGTGGACGGAGTGGAGGAGTTCTGGAACACGGCAGCCGTTCCGGCGCTGGTGGAGAAGTACCGGAACAGGATAGAAACATTGCTGAACGCCTTGCCAGATGCGTATGACGACCTGGAGCGATGGGATACGGCGGACCTGCTGGAACCGGTCTGGAAAGCGCAGCTCCCCGCGTTAAGACAGCACGCGGACAAGGTGCTCGAACGTTACGATGAAATGTTACAGCGCCTGGAGTAAGTTCAAGCAGCGCCGTTAAGCTTCAGTTGACGGATTACCTCGTCAGCATTGACTATATCGGCATAACGCCGTCCGACATCCCGTAACGTATCGTTATGTGGCCCTTCCTCCTGGTCGCCGCAACAGTCCTCGACCAGCAG
>VYCZ01000323.1:5635-7657 GCA_009843675.1 Gammaproteobacteria bacterium
GGAAAGCATCGACCGCGGAGGCGCGCACGCAACCGCTGGTGACGCAGCCGGTGACGGCAACGGTATCGACCTGGTGGCGGGTATAAAAGCTGGAAAGGGGCGTCATGAAGAAAGCCGATGCGCCCCATTTTTCAAACACGTAATCGTAGGAATGATCAGCAATCCGGGGATCGAGTTCAACCCCCTCGCTGCCACGTCTCAGGTCGGTCTTTACCGCGCCGACTTTCCAGTGCGGGCACTTCTCTTCGTTGCTGTACGCCATGTAACAGTTCGCTACGGGCGCGTTGCATGCGCGCGCCGCCTCCAGCAGGCGCATGGTATTCTCTACCGCGCGTTCGACATGGGCGCTGCCGCCCATACGGAACCGCGCATCGGTGAAACCAAGCTGGAAGTCGACAACCAGGATGCCGATCTTCTCGCCGAATCCGACCTCGATTTCACCATAGCTTCTTTCGCTGTACACATCGCTCATGGGAGCTTCCCGGCGTCAGATTAACACGGCGCCATTTTCAAGCCGAAGGGCTCAAATCGGCGAAAGTCCGACACATTTGAGGTTGCGATTAACGCGCCTTCGGAAAGGGCAGTGGCAGCAATCATGCAGTCCACAAATGTCCCTCGCTGTCGTCCTGATTCGTTGAACAGGCGCGCCGCAATAATCGCCTGTTCCTCGGCGAAGCTGCTGCGCCTCCTGATAATCCCGGTTGCCAGTTTCAGTACCGATTTATCAATCGGACCACACAGGAACTCTGCCCAGGCAATTGCACTCATGCCAAGGTGTTCACTCGCGCCGAGCCATTCCCTGAGTTTCCGATCTTCAGGTGACCCGCGCGCGAGCGCTCCAATCAGGAAGCTGGTATCAAGGTGAATCATCAGGAACCAGGATTCAATCGCTTCCCGGTCTCTCGCCGTTCACGTCTCAGGTCCCGTTTCCAGTCCTTGACTTTGGTTTCATCCAGGTTCAGCGATGACTGGAGGCGGTCGAGGGCATCCAGCGCTTCACGGTCGGCAGGGGGCTGCTGCTCTGCCGCAGCCTGGATAGAACGCTGCAATGCCTTGGATTTTGAAACGTTCCAGCGTTGTGCCAATGCCTCGAGTGTACGTACGGTTTCGACGTCCAGTGAGTATGTGGATTTTATAGTTGGGGTGGCCATATCTAAAGTATATGGCCATATAGTATTTCTGTCAAGGGTTACTACTTCATATCACTATAACCATCCCACCGGCACTTGAACGACTTCGGGTGTAATCCATTCAACCTGTTTACCCTGGTTGACCAGCAGGCCCATTGGCAACCCGTTGTCCTTAACAAAACCTGCCAGGGATTTCAGACTGTTTCGTTTGTTGGGAAATTCCTAAACGGCAGGTGGATCAGGTTACGGGGAGAGGGTCAGCAGCAATACCGTATCCGCGAGTAAGCCGGATAACACTAGGCTTTATCGCTGCTTAATACACCTGTAAGCTTATTGGACAGCACGCCCCATACCACCCCTATCACTGACGATGCGGTTAACAACACAAGAGGATTTGTGAAAGATGGCGCAGTCAGAACAGCCATGTCCATCATGCCTTCTGTCTGAAGCACATAAGCAAAGACAAGGGCAAAACCATTCACTGTCGTGGGAAGTGCAGAAAACAATTCTATTTTTGACGAATAAACAAAAACTGCAACAAAAACCGCTACCCAAAACGGGACAGTCACTGAGCCTACTGGAACGCTCAGTATCAACATGCAACAGATACATGCCAAAACGATACCAAAAATCAGCGCCCCCAGTGTCAGCTTAACCGATTCCATATTTGCGCCGTTAGCATAATAACCTCCCCACGCAATAAATAACGCCCAGAGAGCGACAAGCCCCACTATTACTGTCGTACCTAAATAAACTATGACGAACGCAAGACCACCGATACTTAAAGTAAGTGCTGTTAAAGTTGGCATTTCAACCTCCCCATAAAGATAATTTATTGGTAACTACTCGCCCCCCTCACCCTGATCGCTTATCCTGATCCTGGTTGGCCGGG
>VYCZ01000279.1 GCA_009843675.1 Gammaproteobacteria bacterium
GGTAGTCTGCTTCTCCCGCGCCTGTCCCCGGCTGCAACAGTTATCCGGAACAACCCCGCAAAAACACTCGCAGCCCTGAAAAGCCGGGTTGCCGGTACGGTTGTGGAGCGCGGCGATCCCACCTATGAACCCTGGCGCCGGAGCATGATCTGGCAATACCGCAAGTTCCGGCGTTACCCGGACGTGATTGTCCAGGCCGAAACCGAGGCGGACGTCGTTGAGGCGGTCAACTTTGCCCGCCACAATCAATTGAAAATCACCACCCGCAGCGGAGGGCACAGTTGGAGCGGCTGTTACCTGCGCAATGAAGGCGTGCTGGTGGACGTATCGCGTTTGCAGAAGATCGAGGTCGATACCCGCACCGGCATTGCCGTGGTGGAAGCGGGCGTGATCGGCAGGGGACTGAGCGAGTACCTGCGTCCGCACGGACTGGCGTTCCCCACGGCCCACTGCGGAATGGTGCCGCTCAGCGGTTTCCTGCTTGGCGGCGGCCTTGGCCTGAATTCGGGCGCCTGGGGGGGCATGAGCGTGTTCAATATCGTGGAACTGGACGTGGTCACGGCAGAAGGCGAATTGCTGCATGTCAACGAGAACCGGAACCCGGACCTGTTCTGGGCCGCACGCGGCGCCGGACCGGGGCTGTTCTTTACCGTCACGCGTTTTTATCTCCGGTGCCATCCCCTGCCCCGGGCAATCTCCACGGATTATTACACGTTCCACTATTCGGACATGCTGCAGGTCGTGGAAATGGTGGAAGAAGTCGGCCCGTCCCTGGATCCCAACCTGGAAGTGCTGACCGTCGTCGTCCCCACACCGCCGGACCTCGCCGCGCAGTGCAAGGGCGACCAATGCGGCCGTGTCGTAGTAATGACCGCCATTACGTTCGCGGATACACTTGCGCAGGCAAAGCAGATGCTGGCCCCGATTGAGAACCACCCGACCAGTAAACAGGCGTTGACAGTCCTGAAAAACAGGTCCACACCGATGGAAGTCCTGTACCAGGACAACGAGGGACCGTTCCCGCAACGCCGGGCGCGGGCCGATAACATCTATACCGATAACATCCTGGACTCGGCCGGGGTGTTGAGCAAGCACATGCTGACGTCGCCCTCCGACGGCAACACCCCGGTTATCCTGTGGCGCGGAGACTTGACCTTCCCCGATGCCGCCTGTTCAACGACCGGGTTATTCTACCTGGCCGGTTATGCCCAATGGGACCACGCGGAAGACGATCATGCCAACCAGGACTGGTTGAAAAACTTTTATGATGAAATGCAACCCTTCGCTTCCGGTTTTTATATCAATGAGTTCGACCGGGAGACGCGCTCGGCCATGACGTCCGCGTGTTTTGCGCCGGAGAACTGGGAGAAACTGAACCAACTGCGCCGGCAATACGACCCTGAAGGCGTGTACCATGATTTTCTGAGCGTGTGATACGGGTGTTTCCCACTATGCTTGAATCACTGAAGCGCAGTGTCATTTCCCTGGCAGCGGTAATCTGCTGTCTGCCGGCAATCACCTGTATTGCGGCCGGGGACGAAGCTGATGCCGCGCGTGAAACAGAGCAGACACAGTCGCTCCTCTCCATCGCCCGCGGCAAGGCTTACTATACTACCTGCGCCGCCTGTCACGGGATTAACGGCGAGGGGAATCCATATATGCACGGACCGCGACTGACCCTGCAAGGCCCGGATTACCTCCACAGGCAATTGCGCAACTATCGCCAAATGGCGCGTGGAGGACTTGCCGATTTCTACGGGTGGCAGATGAACGGCCGCGCAAATGCATTAGCCGGCGACCAGGCAATCCGTGACGTTGTGGCGTACATCGATTTATTGCCTGATACCTATGCGGGGGATACCCTTGGCGGCGACATCCGCCTCGGCAAGCCCTTGTACGACAACTACTGCGCCAGTTGCCACGGCGGGAAGGCGGAAGGCATCCCGGCCCTGAACGCGCCCCTGCTGGCCGGGCTGGAAGGCTGGTACCAACTGGAGCAGTTACGCAAATTCAAGGACGGCACACGGGGCTCACACGAAGCGGATGTGCCGGGACAACAAATGAAAGCGGCGATGGCGCCAATCGAGGATGAACAGGCCATGATCGACATCATCGGGTATATCAATTCGCTTGTCCGTCCTGATACACCCCGGTAGCCGTCATTCCGGCGAAAGCCGGCATCCTGGTTGCTTCCGGCCAGATCGTTATCCGGTCATTTCAAGGAGCAGAGTCTTGTCACGCGCGGCATGACTTCCTCTGCGAAACGCCGCATCTCCCGCTCGAACGGTTGGAATTCGAGCAGGATTATTTCAACACCGGCATTATGGAAGGCGGTGATGCGTCTTGCAACTTCATCGTAGGAGCCGGTGAACCCGCAACCGGTGCCGTTGCCGACGCCTATCCCCGGCGCCTTGGCTATCACCTTGGAGGTGACGACTTCCGGGTCGGCATTCCTGTGCAGCGCCTCATAGACTTCCCTGTCCTTTTCACGGAGTTCGAAGGCATAAGCCAGCGCCTCCTCTGCCTCGGACTGTGTCGGACGGGCAAAAGGAAAAGCTGAAACTCCGTAGCTGAGCGGCGTACCGTTGCGCGGGCGCTTGCGCATGCCGTTAATCTTCCCGGCGACATCTTCCAGCGGTTGCCCGAACATGAACCAGGTATCGCACAACTCGACAGTGAGGTTAAGCGCCGCCTCCGACTCGCCGCCCGAGTAAAGTAAAGGTCGCGGCCGCCACTTCGATGCGGGTTTGAACTGGTAGCCATCCAGCTTGAAGTTGTCCCCGTCCACGGTCACCCGTTCACCTGATATGAGCTTCCTGACAACGCGCAGCCATTCACCACCATAGGTGTAGCGTTCGTCGTGTGGCGGGAAAGGAATCCCCGCCTTGCGGAACTCAGGGAGATACCACGCGTTGACGAAATTGAGTGAAAAACGTCCCTGGCTGATCTCTTCCAGTTGCAGCGCCATTTTCGCCAGCACGGCCGGGTGGAACAGGTATGGTTTGATTGCCGCGATAATTTCGATATCTTTCGTGATTGCTGCGAGCGCCCCGCAGGAAGTCAGGGTCTCCAGTTGATCGAAGTCATCTCCAAAGGGGTTGATGATGTGCTGGGCAACCAGCACGGAGTCTATGCCGAGAGCTTCAGCTTCCAGCACCAGATCCCGGTTACGCGCCCATGATGCGTCAGGCGGGTCCTCCGGATGATGGAGTGATGCAGCAGTACCGTAAACAACTGCCCAGATGCCGAACCGGGGGCCAATGCGTTTCATTGCTGAAGTCATAGACTGCTTCTGCTTCGTAATGCTTTATGTTATCAAGCGCGCATGACTTAAGGAAGCTCTGATCAAGTCCATCCTGGACTTGTCAGAGCACGAAAAACAAAAATGCGATTTTTGCCTTTCTCTCAAATTCAATGACTTAAAGTCATCGAATTTGGCAATACATCCCTGTATCGCAGGAACCTCTGACTTAATCAGAGGTTCCTTAAACAATTGTCATGAACCGGTGCAGACTGTTAACCCGGGACCGCGGGGACCAGAACCGGCGCTCCGGTCAAGCTGCAATAATAAGCCCGGATGATATAGCTGTATTCATTATTCTGATTACTTTTTGTCCCGAAACTTTTCTATACTTCCTGATTCGTATATGGGGGAAAATCGGGAGCAAGCCTATGAAAACAACACTCGTTCGGCTGTTCATTACCTGTCTTGTCGCATCACTCGTCCCAGTCCATGCCGCCACGGTCCTCGAAGAAGTCGTTGTCACTGCGCAAAAACGCGAGCAGAGCCTGCAGGACGTCGCCATTTCGATCACCGCGCTGGACAGCGGGCAAATACGGGATTTCCGCTTCGTCGCCAGTACCGACGTGGTCGCCCAGGCCCCGAACGTGTACAACTTCTCGACCCAGGGACGGGGCGCCAACTCCGCCACCTATATCCGGGGTATCGGCCTGAGCGATTTCGGCGAGCCCATGAAACCCCGGTCGCCGGGTATGTCGACGAGTTCTACATGCTGCCGCCCGCGGGACTGGATTTCGCGCTGTACGACCTGGAGCGGGTCGAAGTGCTGCGCGGGCCGCAGGGCACCCTGTTCGGGAGGAACACCACCGGCGGGCTCATCCACTTCATCACGAAAAAACCGACGCGCGAAGCCGAGGGCTACGTCGACGCCACCTACGCATCCTACGATGAGGTGCGGATCGAGGGAATGATCAACGCGCCTGCCACCGAAAACCTGGCAGTGCGCGCCTCGCTCCTTTACCACGACAGCGACGGCTACGTAAAAAACCTGAACCCGGAGTTCAAGGACGGCACGGATTACGGCACCAAGACCGGGCGCGTGCAACTGCTGTATACGCCGACCGAAGACATTTCGATACTGGCCAAGGTGCAGTACGGCGATATCAACGTGATCCCCTTGTATACCGACCATGAAATCGCCTACCTCGACCCCGCTACCGGACTGCAGCACCTGGACCTGGACGGGGTCGACACGTTCGGGTTCAACGAGCGCCAGGTCGGGGCGGAGAAACCCCGTACCGTGTACACCGACAACCCCCAGGTGGTGGAATCCGAGGTATTCAACTGGCTGGTCAGGGTGGATTGGGACATGCCCAACAACATCACCCTCACCTCGCTCACCGGCTACGCCTGGGTAACCCGGGACAATCTTGAGGACTGCGACGGCGCGCCCCACAACATGTGCACCGCGGGGTTCCCGGTGGATCAGCATATCTGGACCCAGGAAGCCAGGCTGTTCCAGGATAACGAGAATTTCCGCTGGACCGCGGGTTTCTATTACCTGAACCAGGATGCCGAGGCGCATCCCACCGCCGCATTTTTCGGCTTCCCGGCAGCCCTCGATGCCCCGTGGGAACTGAACCTCGATTCGTGGTCGATCTTCGGCCATATCGAATACGATATTTCGCCGCAGGTGGCAGTCCTGGCCGGGGTCCGCTATACCAACGACGACAAGAAATATGAAGCGGTCAACACATTTTTCGGCATGTTCCGCAATGCAGCAGGTAATTTTGTCGAGGAAAACGTCGGCGACCTGGTCAACCGCACCGATGAACTGGTCTCGGCAAACCTCGAGTTCCACTTCAAGCCCACGGAGAACTGGCTGATCTACGGCAAGGTCGTGCGCGGAACCAAGGCCGGCGGCTTCAACAACGGCTTTTACAATGTCCCCACACCGGAGGACGTCCAGTTCGGGGACGAGACCCTCTGGGCTTATGAAGGCGGGTTCAAGATCGACATCCTCAATCGCCGTGCGCGGGTGAATACGGCCGTCTTCTATTACGATTACAACGATTTCCAGGCATTCAACTGGACCGGGCTGGCCGGGTCGGTAACCAACGCCGATGCGGAGAACTACGGCGCAGAGATCGAGATACAGGCCAATCCCACGGAGCCTCTCGAACTCTCACTGGGCGTCGCCCTGCTGGAGACGAACCTCAAGGATATCAACAACGGCACCATCACCAGGAACGTGGACATGGGTTTCGCGCCGAACGTCGCGTTCAACGGGTCGGCGAGTTTCACCCAGCCGATGATGGACGGCACCATCACTCTGCACTGGGATTTCATGTGGTCGGACAACCAGTTCCGGGACAACTTCAACAACCCGTCCTCCGACATGGGCGAGCACTTCGTCACCAACGCCCGCCTGACCTACGCGCCCGGCAACGGCAGGTGGGAGGCGAGCTTCTTCGCCCAGAACTTCACGGACGAGACCAACCTGATCAAGGCGGACGGCTTTCTCGGTTTCAAATTCCGCCAGGGCGTGTACAACCCGCCGCGCTGGTTCGGGGGAACGATACGGGTGAATTTCCTGTAGAAATTTGAGAAATTTCCTTGCAGTAATACTCGCATGCCTGCCGGCGGCAGGCGCCGGCCTTGCAGTAGCGGCGCAACAGGCTGAAAGCCCGGCGCGGATATTCATCGACGGCGGCATGCTCATAGACGGCAGCGGATCGGAGCCCGAAGAAAACCCCGGAATCCTTATTGAGGGAGAGCGGATACGCTCCCTCAGCAGCGATGCAGCTAGTGAACCCGGCACTGAGGTGATCTCCGCGGACGGGAAATGGGTCCTGCCCGGCCTGTTCGACCTGCACGTCCACGTCACTTTCATGCTGGACGGCCCCAGGCGCCTGGATGACGACATCGTCAACGCGATCCGCTCGGAACGGTTCCTGGAACGCTACCAGGAAATCGGCGTCACCACGGTGCGCGACGTCGGCGCGCGCGAATGGATCGGGTATTCATTGAAACGCACCCAGCGCGCCGGCCTGATGGGCGGGGCGCGTTACTATACCTCGGGGCCCATCATTACCGTCACCGGCGGCCATGGATCGGAGTTTCAGCCGCTGCATCCACCCCTCTGGGCAGTGGAAGCCGACGGCCCCTGGGAACTGCGGGAACGGGTACGGGAAGCGATCAAGCTGGAAGCCGACCTGATAAAAGTCGCCCCGTTCCTGACGCAGGAGGAAATGGCCGCGGTAGTCGATGAGGCCCACATCTACCACCTGCGGGTCACCGCCCACATCGGCGGCACCCATGACCTTGACAAGCAGTCGGGCCGCATCGCGGTAGAGGCCGGCGTGGACAGCACCGAACACATGTATCCCTATGGCGGCCCGGACGTGATCAAAGCCATGGTGGAGAAAGGCATCTATGTCATACCGACACTGGGTTTTCACCTGCGCGAACTGAATGATGAATACGCCGCCAACGCGGAGAAGCAGAGCGCCGGGTGGTTATCGGAAAACCTGGGGCACACCTACGAGACCATGATGGCCCAGTTCCGCGAGATGAAGGCGGCCGGGGTGCGCTTCGCGGTCGGGACGGACTCCAACGTAAAAGACCTGGAAACCATTGACAAGCTTTACCTGCAGGAATTGCAGGCCTTCCGGACGGCAGGCATGAACAACGGGGAAATCATCCAGGCGGCGACGCTGCGCGCTGCGGAGGCCATGGGCCTCGACGATGAACTGGGCAGTATCACCGCCGGAAAGCGCGCCGACCTTATCCTGCTCAGCGCCGACCCGCTGCAGGACATCAGCGCCCTGGTCTACCCGGAACTGGTGATCCAGGACGGCAAGGTTGTCTGCTGCGGGCAACGCAGGTAATACCCACATTCGCTGAAAAAGGCCCGGGCGTTTACTTGTTATATGCCGGCCCCGGACATATACTTGGCCGGCATATTTTCAAGTCTGCAACTACCTCTATCACGAACTCCCATGCGCTTTCTGACACAAATCGGCCTTGTCCTCGGGCTGGGGCTGCTCATCGGCCTGCTGGTCTGGCAGGGCTTCATGGAGGTGCTGCAACTCCTGCTGGATTCGGGCTGGTACCTGCTGTTGCTGCCCCTGGCCTGGTTCCCGACACTGCTGCCGGCGGCGCAGGGCTGGCGGCATTTGTTCAGGGCCGACCAAAAGCCCACGTTCAGCCATGCCCTGGTAGCGCTGTGGATGGGGCGCGCGGTCAACAACCTGCTGCCGGTGGCGTCCATCGGCGGGGAGGTGGTGAAGGCCAGGCTGCTGACGTTCTGGGGCGCCGGCGGGGCGCACGCCGCGGCCTCGGTGATGGCGGCCAAGACGGTGACGTCCCTGGCG
>VYCZ01000388.1 GCA_009843675.1 Gammaproteobacteria bacterium
AACCAGGTCGCCACCAACAAGGGCCCTGCCGCGCCCAACCGCGGCTATTCGCGGCTGCCCCACATCTGGTTCATGGAACGGGTGGTGGATATCTGCGGCCACGAACTGGGTATCCCTACCGACGAGATGCGCCTGAAGAACTATATCCCGGAATTCCCGTACGAGACGCCCAACGGTTGCGTATACGATTCCGGCGACTTCCCCGCCATGCTGGCGAAGGCCAAGGAAATAGTGGACTGGGACGGGTGGAAGAAGAAACAGGCGGACGCCCGCAAGGAAGGCCGGCTGATCGGCATCGGCATCGGCACCACCCTGGATTCGGGCACCAACAACTGGGGCCAAGCCAGGTATGTCAACCCCCACGCGCCGTTTTCCGGTAACTCCACCGCGGCCACGGTGAAACTGGACCTGGACGGCACGGTGGTGGTAAGCCTGGGCACCTTCCCCCAGGGCCAGGGCCATGAAACCACTGCCGCGCAGGTAGTGGGCGACGTTCTGGAGATCCCCCCGGACCTGGTCCACGTCAAGACAGGATTCGATTCACTGAACGACAGCCACACCGGCCAATCCGGCACCTACGCCAGCCAGTTCGTGGTCACCGGCCTGTCCGCAGCCCACGGCGCCGCGCTCAAACTCAAGGCGGAAATGGTGAAACTCGCCTGTTTCGGCCTGGACGCCGCGGAAAAAGACCTGGATTTCGGCGTCGGCGACATGGGCCCCCAGGTCTGCGTAAGGGGCACGGACCGGGCGCTCAACTACTGGATGCTGGCCAATTTTATCAACTCGAACAGCGCCAGCCTGCCCGATGAGCTGCGCGACCTGTCGCTGAATGCCAGGCACGTCTATATGCCGCCGTTCAAGGTGCCGGACGTGGAGAAGAAGATCGGCAACCTGACCCTTACCTACGCCCTGCAACTGCACATTTCCGTGGTCGAGGTCGATCCCGACACCTACCAGACCCGGATCCTGGACTATGCCATCGTGGATGACTGCGGCAAGGTGATCAATCCCATGATCGTCGAAGGCCAGGTGCACGGCGCGGCCGCGCACGGCATCGGCGCGGCGCTGGTGGAGGACATTTCCTACGACGCGGACGGCAACGCCATTGCCGGTTCGTTCACCGATTACGCGCCTATCACCATCAGCACCATGCCGGAACTCAAGTGCTCCAACCGGCAATCGCCCTCCCCGTTCACCTTCCACGGCGCCAAGGGCATGGGCGAAGGGGGCGGCGGCCCGTTGCATTCCCTGTGCGCGGCCCTGCAGGACGCCCTGCACGGCAGGGATATCATCATTGAGAATTCCCACAACTCGCCCATGTCGATGTTCGAGCGCTTTGCGGGGGGGTCTGAGAAGGGGGTCACCGTCGAGTCCCGGTAAGAATTAAGGGGTCAGAGTAAAAATTCTCCGATTTTCTTACTCTGACCCCGAGATATCCAGGTAACTTTACAGGGGTCAGAGTAAGAATTTCGTCAGAAATTTTACTCTGACCCCATCTATCAATGGCAACATCATTCCACATAGGCATCCTGCCCAACCGGCCCCTGGCCGATTTTGTGGACTGGATCGCCCGCGCCGAGACCCTGGGCTTTCGCGGCGTCTGGGTCGCGGATTCCCAGTCCGTGTTCCGCGACGCTTTCATGGCCCTGACCCTGTTCGCGCAACGCACCAGCAACATGGAACTGGCGACCGGCGTCACCAACATCATCACCCGGCACCCCGCGGTGCTGGCGCACAGTTTCGCCACCCTGGATGAATACTCCGGCGGCCGCGCCGTGCTGGGTATCGGCGTCGGGGACAGCGCGGTGTATACCATCGGTGAGCGCCCGGCCCGGCTCAAGCGCCTGGAACAGGTCATCGACACGGTGCGCCGCCTCATGGCCGGCGAGGAGGTCAACCACGACGGCACGGACCTGAAGGTAAGCTGGCCGCCGCGCAAGGTGCCGGTAGTCATCGCCTGCACCGGCCCGAAGTCCCTGCAACTGGCCGGGCGCATAGCCGACGGCGTGCTGTTCCAGGTAGGCGCCGACCCGCAACTGGCGCGCTACGCCATCAGGAATATAGAAACCGGCGCGCACGCGGCCGGGCGCGACCCGTCAGAAATCAAACTGTACCAGCGCCTGGCCTTTGCCGTGTCCGAAAACCGCGAACAAGTGCGCGCCGAGGCCCGCGGCTACGCCTCGGTGGCCGCGGGCACGATCTACAAGGCCGTCCCCCACGAGGACATGCCCGCCGGACTGCTGCAGGACCTCAAGACCATGAAGGAGAAATACGACTACCAGCAACATGGCAGCATGGACGCTGCACAGGCCGGGCTGATCACCGACCGCATACTGGACGCAGTCGCCATAACAGGCACCCCCGACGAGGTCATCCCCCGGCTACAGGAATTGACGCAACTGGGCATAGACAACTTCGTCCTGCCCATAGCCACGAAACACCCCGACGCGGTCATCAACACCCTGGCCGAAAAGGTAATGCCTTACATCGGCTGACGAAGGACCGGGATCAGAGTAAGAATTTCGTCAGAAATTTTACTCTGACCCCTGCATTTCGATTATCTGACTGGATTCCAGCATTCGGCGGAATGAAGGGTCTTCCTATCGTGTGTTATAGTTATTCCTTTTTAATCAAGCAAGTGGAGAAAGAAAATGTTGAAAAAACTACCGGTTTTATTACTGCTGGCAGTATTGCTTCCCGGATACGCCGTAGCCGGCGAGGACTACGTAGGCAGCCTGATCACGGCCACGCCCTATGAGGGCCGGCAACTCGCCATCAAGCTGGCCAGGAAGTCGATCGGCGAGATGCAGTCCGACTCCGCCGTCAAGATGGAAGTGCGCGCCAAATATTCCAGGGACGGCGAGACCCTGATCGAAGCCGCAGGAGTCATCGCCATGGAGTTCGCTACCATCGCGGCGGCGAACAACTACTGGCGCGAATAGTCTGACCCCAGTCTTTCTGTATTCAACGTAGCGGCTGTCAGGACGCCGTCACTTCCACCCGGGCATCGTAGGCGGCCTGCCCCGTACTGAACGGGAACAGGTCTACGGCGCTGTCGGGCACGCAGCGGGCGCCGGAAGTCAGACTGTTGGCGCCGGGCCAGCCGTCGTGCATCCACACCGTTCCCGGCGGTACGTCATCGGTCACCCGGGCCAGAGCGGCGCACTCCCCGCGCTCGTTGTGCAAGCGCACAGGCATGCCGTCGGTGAGGCCGCGTTCTGAAGCATCCGCGGGAGATATCCACAGGGACGGCCCGTCCTCCAGTTTATCTATGGACGGCAGCGCCCGGCCGTGGTCGTAGAAGGCGTGGAAATGGGTCAGCATACGCCCGTTGCGCAGTTCCAGCGGATAATTCGAGCCGGGACGGGGCTGGTACTCCGGCATGGCCGACAGGCCGTGCTGCGCGGCGCGTTCCGAATAGAATTCCACCTTGCCCGAGGGTGTCGTATAGCGGTGGTCCGGGTACGCCACGTGGGAGATGTTCAGTTCGCCGATACCGCCGTTTGCGCGCAGCGACTCCACCGTGGCATGGCCGGTGGACGGATGGTCCAGCACCGCATCGATATGGCCGTGTTCGCTCTCCCACGGGTAGAAATCACTGATCTCCATGCGCTCGGCCAGGTCTTTGAGCAGGGCAGTCATGCTGCGCGCCTCGCCGGGAGGCGGCAGGGCCTGGTCCATCAGGTACAGGTGGGTATGGGTGCTCTTCACGCCGGTGTCTTCCAGCCATGACGTGGCCGGCAGCACCACGTCCGCGTGCCTGCGCATCATGTCGTTCATGAACAGGTCGTGGCTGACGATGAGGTCCATCCTGTCGAGGCCGGCCTCCAGCCGCGCCGCGTCGGCGTAGGACGACAGCATGTTGGAGCCCAGCAGCACGAAGGCGCGTAGGCGGCCCTGTTCTATGGCTTCCAGGATGGCCGGCATCTGGTTGGGGACGTAGTCGCCCGGCGGCCGCGCTTCGAAATTGATGATGTGGCTGGTGCCGAAACCGTGGGAGGAAGCCGCGTGGCGCGGCCCCAGGCCGCAACCGGGCTTGCCGGACTTGCCGGTCAGCGCGGGCAGGCAGGACACCGCCCGGGCGGCCTGCCAACCGTTTTGATCCTTGTACAGGGAACTGCCGCCCAGCACGATCATGGCCCGTTCGGTGTTCGCATACCCGTGGGCAAGCTCGACGATGCGCACCGCGTCCACGCCGGTGATCGCCTCGGCCCAAGCGGGCGTGAAGTCCCGCACATGCTCACTCAGTTCGGCAAATCCCGTGGTGTGTTTATTGATGAAATCCCGGTCGTGCAGGTCGTCACCGATGATAACGTGCATCATGGCCAGGGCCAGCGCCGCGTCCGTGCCGGGTTTCACCAGGATTAACTCGTCCGCCTGCCGGCAGGACTCGCTCACGCGCACGTCGATAGCCACCAGCCTGGCGCCGCGGCGCCGGGCCGCGGAAATGTGGCGCCCGGTATTGGGCTGGCTGGCGATGTTCGCGCCCCAGAGGATGATCAGGTCGGAATGGCTGCCCATGTCCTCCTTGGTGTTCGCCTCCAGCAGACCGGTCAGTCCCAGGCCGAAACCGCCCAGGCCCCAGCAGATCATGCTGCCGTCCCACCACTGGCAGCCGTACATGTTGCCGAACCTGAGAAGGAGTTCCGTATGGGCGAAGGGGCCGTAATCGTTGGCCAGCATGCCGTGCCCACCCCACAGCCCGACGGCTTCCCGGCCCGAGGCGCGGAAACCCTCGGCGATGCGATCCAAAGCCTGGTCCCAGCTCACAACGTCCCAGTTGTCGCTGCCCCGTGTGCTGCGCATCATGGGATACAGGATGCGCCGCGGATTGCCTATGATCTCGCCCGCGGCCTGCCCGCGTACGCACAGGAAGCCGCGGCTGTCCGGGTTCTCCTTGTCACCCCTTATTTCCACCAGTTGGTCCCCGGAAACGGTGACCTCCATCCCGCAAAACGTGGGATGGCAGTTCATGGGGCACATGGTACGGACGGTGCGGGTCTGTTCCTGCTGCAGTATAGTCATGGGGCAATCACCTCACTCGCAGGCGGTAGGCGAACTGGGGGCACATGATGCCTTTTACCTCGGTTTCGCCTTCCTGCAGCAGTTCCACGTCACACCAGGGATCGTACAGGGACTCGACTTCTTCCCGGAACACCCGGAACGGCGGCGGGTTAATCTCGCCATCCCGGTACGTCAGGGTAATCAGCAGCGCCTGCAAACCGGGCCGCAGCAGGTTCTTCATGTGCGCGGCGTATTGCGCGCGCAGGTCTTGAGCCATGGCGATGAGCGAAGCGCGGTCGTACACCGCGTCGATATCAGACAACCGCTCCGGATCCAGTGAAAAGAAGTCGCCGCACAGGAACTCCAGTTGCTCCGTCCGGTAGCGGACGAACGGCCCATCCCGGTCGCGCCGGGCATCCAGGCCGCTTTCGTCGAGAAACGACCGGGCCGCGATCTCGCTCAGTTCGACACCCAGCACGCGGTATCCCTGGTCCATGAGCCAGGCCATGTCCCTGGACTTGCCGCACAGGGGCACAAACACCCTGCTGCCCGCCGGCACATCCAGGACCGGCCAGTTGTCGACCAGAACGGGATTGAAATCTTCACGGTGGAAAGCGAGATCATTTGCTTCCCACTTCTCATGCCAGAATTGATGTTCCATGGCGCCGGATTATAGCAGCATCCGCCCGGCGCGGGAATCAAGTGGGCAAGAAGTCGCTTTTCCCCGTCAAGCCGGGTCGGGGGGAGCGAACAACCGGTCCAGGTGGCGCTGGTCCGGACAACGCGGGGCCGTGATTTTACTGACGAGGAGATAGACGAGAACGGAGACGATGAACGCGGGGATCACTTCATGTACGTCCTGCAGTTCCGGAAACCGGAAACGGAATGCAAAACGCCAGACCACGCAGCTCAGTATTCCGGCCAGCATGGATGCCAGTGCACCCGTATCGGTTCCCCAACGCAGGTAGAGACCGCCGAAGATGGCCGGGAAGAAACTGGCTGCAAATACGGCCCCTGAAAAAGCTGTAAGTTCGACGATACCGGCGGGCGGATAGAGCGTGAATACATACAGCAATACACTGTAGCCGAAAATCGTCCACCTGGTGCGCGGCACCAGTCTACCCTTTTCCATCGGTCTTGAGACGTGCCAGATATCCTGGATGAAGGCGGTGCCGACGATAAGCAGGACTGCTGCCAGCGATGACATGCCGGCTGCGAACAATCCAGCTACGCAGATACCGCTTATCCACGGGTCATCAAACTTTGCCAGCATGAAACCCACGACCTCGTCTGTGTGCCGTACCAGGTAGGCAGCTTCCTGTTCCGTCGCCATGCCGTGTACCAGCGCGCCCAGTCCCATCACGCAAATCAGGGAGATACCGAGGAAAACAGGCGTCCATATCATTGCAAACTTCATGCTGCGGGCGTTATCGATGGAATAGAACCGGATCAGGCAACGGGGTTCTGCAATCTGCTTCATGCCGACGGCAAGGCCGATGCCAAGGATATAAAAGAACGAGACCAGTTGCCCGAAAGTAACCAGCCCGTTGCCCATGGGTTGTCCGAAACGGTCCGGATGTGCCGTCCATTCTATCCGGCTCATGAGTTCAGCCGCACCGCCGGCATGGATAAACGGCAACATGACGAGGATGACGGCCACGGCGAACATCATGATCCCCTGGACGGCATCAGTCCATAACACGCCGTACATGCCGCCCCAGATGGTGTAAGCGCCGGTTATTATGATCATCAGCGCCGTACCCCAGGCATAAGGCACGTCGAGTACTGCGGTCAATACATGCCCCAGTCCCTTGGTAATACCCACCATGTACCAGAGTGTGGCAAACAGGATGATCACGGCGGACAAAACCCGGATCGACTTTGACAGGGAAGATTTATAACGCAGGTGAAAATAATCGGGGATGGTATAGGACCCCAGCAGCGCAGTCTGGTTGCGCATCCGGGGACCCAGCACCAGCCAGGAAATGACGCAGAAGATCGACCAGATGAGTCCTACCCAGGCCTAGGACAGCCCGTACTGAAAGGATTTGCCTGCCTGGCCGATGTAGGTATTGGTGCTGGCAAAGGTAGAGAAAAATGCGAGCGAGACGACCCAACCGGGAATTTCGCGTTTGGCGACGTAAAAGGCCTTGACCCCGGCTGCCGCCCTGTTCCTGAAATACCAGCCGACACCCAGGCAAAAAACCAGGTACACGATCATCAGTCCAAGGACGGTGGCGTGCTCGACCAGGTAATCGATCATTACTGCCCGCCCTCGTTTCCGTCTTCGTCTTCCTCCGGCTGTTCGCTGATGTGGATCGTCATACGGGAAACGATCACGGCGTTGACGGCAATGACAATGATTATTCCCCAGTACGGGAAGGCAGTCAGCAGATCCATGGCCGGCTCGATACCATTACTGATCGATCAAATCCAAGGGCAGTTCGTTGGTACACTTGATTTCGGATACTACCATCTTGGAATGCACTTCGCGCACGGCCGGCAGGGACAGCAGGTGGTGCAGAAACCGCTCGTAGGCATGGATATCCGTTGCCACGACTTTTAACAGGAAATCCATCTCTCCGAGCACCGTGTAGCATTC
Organism: Gammaproteobacteria bacterium; assembly: GCA_009843675.1. Lineage (GTDB taxonomy): Bacteria > Pseudomonadota > Gammaproteobacteria > Eutrophobiales > Eutrophobiaceae > JAAXHV01. Next base: position 7,607 of record VYCZ01000388.1, read on the forward strand.
AAGTACTT
>VYCZ01000250.1:0-6408 GCA_009843675.1 Gammaproteobacteria bacterium
TTAAACAACACATCCCCCACGATGGCGATTTTCGATGTGTCTTCGTAAAATACAATATGTCCGGGAGTATGTCCCGGGCAATGGCGCACCTCCATCCTGATCTCTCCCAGCGTGACCTCATCGCCGTCTTCAAGCCAGCGGTCCGGCGTAAACGGCGATGACGAGGGAAAACCGAACATGGCGCCCTGCTCTTCCAGCAGGTCAATCCAGAACTTATCTTCCCGTTGCGGTCCCTCAACGGGCAGCCCCGTGGATGCAGACAGTTCCGCCACCCCTCCCGCATGGTCGATATGCGCGTGCGTGACCAGAATCTTCTCCAGTTTTACCCCAAGGACTTCAACCTGCGCCATGATCCGGTCCAGGTCGCCGCCGGGGTCGACGATGGCGGCCCGGTTTGTCCTTTCACACTGCAGGATGGTGGAATTCTGCTGAAAAGGCGTGACAGGTATAATCGTTACTTTCATATTTCAGTTGTCGCTACCGGCAGCTCGGTATCGATCCTGATTTCGTCCGTATAGACGTGTGCGCGCCATGCAACAGCTTCCACGCCGGCATCGATTGCCTGTCTCAATGTGGCGCCGTATTTTTTATCTATGCTGTCGGCGGGCCGAACTTCATAAACGTCTTTTCTCTGGACGCAGAAGCAGATTACCGCGCGTTTCCCCTCCGTAACAACTTGCGCCAGTTCGCGCAGGTGTTTGCTGCCGCGCTCACTGACCGCGTCAGGGAAATAGCCGATGCCCTCCCGCGCAAGCGTTACGTTTTTGATTTCAACGTAACAGTCCGGTTTCTCACCGCTCTCCAGCAACAGGTCGATGCGGCTGTTTTCCGCGCCGTAGCGAACTTCTTCCCTGATGATGTCATATCCCTGCAGTTCCTTGATAGTTCCATTCTGTATTGCTTCACCGATCAGTTTATTCGGCAGGCCCGTGTTGATACCGACCATGACTCCCGGAACCGCCTCAACCAGCTCCCAACTCAAGGCGTATTTGCGCTTCGGGTTGCCGGAGTTCGACAGCCAGACTGGAGAACCGGGCTCGCAGCAACCCAGCATGGAACCGGTATTGGGGGTGTGCGCGGTAACGATACTTCCGTCATCAAGCTCAACGTCGGCCAGGAAACGTTTGTAACGTTTGATCAATGTCCCCTGTACCAGGGCCTGGTTAAATCGCATCAAAAGCTGAGCTTTACATAACTGCCCGGTGCATCCTCGATGACCGGCCGGCCATTGTTGCCTGGCTGACGCGCGGGAATTTTTTCTCCGGCATATTGTTCCAGCCACGCCTGCCAGTCGGGCCACCAGGAACCGGCATGCTGTTCGGCGCCGGCGCGCCACTCGCCGGAGGGGACATCAACATCCGGCCCGGTGTAATAGCCGTACTTGTTTGCCTCGGGCGGATTGATGATGCCGGCAATATGGCCTGATTTGCCAAGCACGAACCTGACCGGCCCGGACAGCAGTTGCGCACCCAGGTAGGTGCCCTCCCAGGGCGCGATATGATCTTCTTCCGTGGAAATAAAGTACGCTGGGGTTTGAATGGCGCTGACGTCGATGGGGATGCCGGCCACGTTCAATCCGCCCGGTTCCCTGAATTCATTTTTCAGGTACATGGTGCGCAGGTAAGTGCTGTGCATCCTGGCCGGGAGACGGGTGGAATCGGCATTCCAGTACAGCAGGTCGAACGGAAACGGTTCCTTGCCAAGCAGGTAATTGCGTATATAGAAGGACCAGATCAGGTCATTGGCGCGCAACATATTGAAGGTGGCGGCCATTTCCTTGCCATCATGGTAGCCCCTTTCACTCATGGTGTTTTCCAGGTTCTCCAGTTGCGCTTCATCAATGAAAACGCCGAGGTCTCCGGGGATGGAGAAATCGATGAGGGAAACGAAAAACGTAGCCGATGCCGCGCGCGTATCGCCTGTTTCCTGCATGTATGCAAGTGTTGCAGCCAACAAGGTACCTCCGATGCAGTATCCAACCAGGTTGATGCCGGATGCGCCGGTGGCTTCCTCCACCGCATCGATGGATGCCAGCGCTCCTTCCGTCACATAGTCGGCAAAGTCCATCTGCGCCAGGTTTTCATCGGGATTTACCCAGGAAACGACAAACACCGTATGCCCCTGGTCCACAAGCCATTTGATCATTGAATTCTGTGGTTGCAGGTCCAGTACGTAATACTTGTTGATCCAGGGCGGGATTATCAGGAGCGGTTGCTTGCAGGTCTGCGCGGTTGACGGTTCGAACTGGAGTAACTGGAGCAGATCATTCTGGAAAACCACCTTGCCTGGCGCGGTGGCGACGTTCCTGCCCAGTTCAAACGCATCCCGGTCCGTCATGGTGATGCGCAACTGGCCGCTTTCAGCGTCAATATCATCGATAAAGTTCTGCATACCCTTGAGCAGGTTGTCTCCCTTGGATTCCAGGGTGGCCTCCAGCACCTCCGGGTTGGTAAGCAGGAAGTTCGTCGGCGACATGGCATCCACAAACTGCCTGGTATAAAACTTCACTTTTCTGGCAGTAGTCTCGTCAAATCCTTCCGTCTCCGCGACGGCGGTCTGTATGGCGTCGGCAGTGACCAGGTACGATTGTTTGATGAGGCTGAACAAAGGATTATCGTCCCAGGCCGGGTGTTTAAAACGGCGGTCCCCACTGTCGGGTTCCCTGACCGGCTCGCTTTCCTCACCCAGCATCGCTTTTGTGGTGTTAATCCAGAGATCGGAATACGCAGTCCAGGTGCGCATCTGCGCTTCAACCAGTTTTTCCAGTTCTGTCATGGTAAGGCTCCGGTCAGGCGACTTCGAACAGTCCCGCGGCGCCCATGCCGCCACCGACGCACATTGTGCAGACAACGTAGCGGCCGCCGCGCCGTTTGCCTTCTATCAGCGCATGGGCAACCATGCGGTTTCCGGACATGCCGTACGGATGGCCGATGGAGATCGCGCCGCCGTTCACGTTAAGTATTTCATCGGGTATCCCCAGTTTGTCCCGGCAATAAACCACCTGAACCGCAAAGGCTTCGTTCAGTTCCCACAGGTCGATATCATCCATGGCCAGTCCGTTCTGCTTCAGCAGTTTCGGCACCGCGTAAACCGGACCGATACCCATTTCATCAGGCTCCAGGCCGGCCACGGCAATGCCGCGATAGATGCCCAGCGGCTCCAGGTTTCTTTGTTCGGCCAGGCGCCCGTCCATCACGACGCAGGCAGAGGCACCGTCCGACAGTTGGCTGGCATTCCCGGCGGTAATGCAGCCGCCTTCAATTACCGGAGCCAACCCCTGCAAACCCTCCAGGGTTGTGTCCGGACGATTGCCTTCATCCTGTTCCAGGACAACCTCATGGTAGCTTACTTTTCCGGTTTCCTTGTTGAGTACGGCCTTGGTTGTTGCCAGGGGAGCCAGTTCTTTGTCAAATTTACCGGATTGCTGGGCGGAGGCAGTGCGTTGCTGGCTTTGCAGTGCGAACTCATCCTGGGTTTCCCGGCTGATCCCGTAACGCCGGGCCACCGTTTCTGCAGTCTGCAACATGGGCATATAGGCATGCGCGCTGTGCTTTGTAACCTCCTCGTCGGTACTTTTGCTTACCAGTCCGAAAGCGTCGTTCTGTACCAGGCTGATGGAATCAAGCCCTGCGGCTGCGACCACGGGAGTATGATCGAGTATCACTTGCTTTGCAGCGTTGGCGATAGCGATCATGCCCGATGAGCATTGCCGGTCAAGAGACATGGCGCTTGTCGAGGCAGGCAACCCTGCCGCGAAGGCGCTGGTCCTGCCGATATTCCAGCCGGTCGTTCCCATTTGCATGGCGCAACCCATGATGACGTCCTCGACTTCTCCCGACTCCAGGCCGGCGCGCTGCACGGCCTCACGGATGACATGACCGCCCAGGGTGGGCGCCTTGGTATTATTGAATGCGCCGCGCCATGCCTTGCCGATGGGCGTACGCGCGGCGGCTGCGATAACTGCTTCTTTCATGCTGTCTCCTGTTCAGTTCAGGTCCGGGAACAACCAGGGCCTTTGCGCCGCCCTTTGTCGCTCATACTCACGTATCAGGTCGCCCTGTTCCAGGGTGATGCCGATATCATCCTGGCCCTGCAGCAGCCTTTCCTTGAGCGCAGCGCCGATATCGAACGTTAATTCTTCGCCTGAGGGCGCAGTGATTGTCTGGGAGGGCAAATCGACTTTCAGACGATATCCTTCGTTCGCTTCGACTTCACTGAACAGATGTTCTACCTGTTGCACGGAAAGAGTGATGGCTAACAGGCCGTTCTTGCCCGCATTGGAAAAAAAGATGTCGCCGTAACTCGGCGCAATCACACAGCGAAACCCGTATTCATACAAGGCCCAGACTGCGTGTTCCCTGGATGAACCGCAGCCGAAATTCTCCCGCGCAAGGAGTATTTGCGCTCCCTGGTAACGCGGCAGGTTCAGCACGAATTCCTCCCGCAACGGGCGCCGGCTGCAATCCTGTTCCGGCTCCCCGACGTCAAGATAACGCCAGGAATCGAACAGGTTCGGGCCGAAACCGGTGCGCCTGACGGATTTCAGGAATTGCTTGGGAATGATGGCGTCGGTATCGACGTTGGACCTGTCCAGCGGCGCCACCAGTCCGTGAATCTTAGTGAATGCCTGCATATTTATTCACCCGCATATAACTCAAATTATGTCACGCACGTCGATAAAGTGACCGGTTATGCCCGCCGCGGCCGCCATGGCCGGGCTGACCAGGTGGGTGCGGCCACCTGCGCCCTGTCTGCCCTCGAAATTGCGATTGGAAGTGGACGCGCAGCGTTCGCCCGCATCCAGCCTGTCATCATTCATGCCCAGGCACATGGAGCATCCCGGTTCGCGCCATTCAAAACCGGCATCCAGAAAAATCCTGTCCAGTCCCTCCGCCTCGGCCTGGCGCTTGACCAGCCCGGACCCGGGCACCACCAGGGCCTGTCTTACGTTCTGCGCCCGCCGTTTGCCGGCAACTACGCGGGCGGCTTCCCTCAGGTCCTCGATGCGCGAATTGGTGCATGAGCCTATGAATATCCTGTCCGGCCTGATATCGCGGATCGGCGTGCCCGGACGTAAATCCATATAGGACAGGGCATTCGACATGCCCTCTCTCTTTACCGGGTCAGGCTCGTCCGCGGGGTCCGGGACCTTGTCATGCACTGACGCGACCATCTCCGGCGAGGTGCCCCAGGTGACACAGGGCTGCACCCGACCGGCGTCAATCTCGATGCTATGGTCAAATAACGCACCAGGGTCACTGCGCAGCGACCTCCACACGGCCACCGCCCTGTCCCAGTCGCTTCCGGCCGGCGCGAACGGACGCCCCCTGACGTATTCAATGGTCTTTTCGTCCACGGCGACCAGTCCTGAACGGGCGCCGGCTTCAATGGCCATGTTGCACAAGGTCATGCGCCCTTCCATGGACAGGGCGCTGACGCCGTCGCCTGTGAATTCGATTGCGCAGCCCGCGCCGCCCGCCGTGCCGACCCTGCCGATGATGTGCAGCACCAGGTCTTTTGCGGTAATCCCGGGCGCCAGTGTATTGGCTACATGTATACGCATGTTTTTCAATTTTGGCGCCACCAGGGTCTGGGTGGCCAGGACATGCTCCACCTCGGAAGTACCTATACCCATGGCAAGAGCGGCCAGCGCGCCGTTCGTGGTAGTATGGGAATCGCCGCACACTATCGTCATACCGGGCAGGCACGCACCCTGCTCCGGGCCTATGACATGAACTATACCCTGTCGTTCATCAGACAATTCGATATAGGGAATACGCCATTCCCTGGCATTTCTGTCCAGGGCATCCAGTTGCTTCTTTGAAACCGGATCCTGTATGGAATGCCTGTTGTGTGTGGGTACGTTGTGATCAGGCACTGCCAGGCTGGCAGCACGGCGCCAGGGGGTGCGTCCGGCCAGTTTCAGCCCTTCAAAAGCCTGTGGCGATGTTACCTCATGCACCAGGTGGCGGTCTATGTAAAGCAGGCAAGTGCCGTTACCATAGTCCCTGACTACATGTTCATCCCACAATTTGTCATAAAGTGTTTTTGCCTTCATGGATCCAAGTGTCACGGAAAGCGTATTCTCCGTGACCGGGTTTTTGAGTACAATGGGCGCTATATTAACACAGCGCCCCCATGTCATCCGTGATTCGGTTTTTCCTTCCTGTCGTTTTTACCATTATCCTGACCTTTGCGGCCGGCAGCGCCGCCGCCGCTGAAGGCGATGAAAATCAGGTCGTTGATGTCAACTCAGAGACCATGGATGCCGCTTACCAGGCATTACGGAACCAGGAGTACGATATTGCTTATGACCTGTTTTATTCTCTTGCCGGGCAGGACAACGCCCTGGCCCAGTACGAAATAGGCGCGCTTTATCACCGCGGCGCAGGCGTGGAACCGGATGTT
>VYCZ01000250.1:6418-7613 GCA_009843675.1 Gammaproteobacteria bacterium
GCGCGCGGGAATGCCAGCGCCGCGGAACTGGGATATGCCGATGCCCAGTACCGGCTCGGCAACATGTACATGATGGGAGAAGGGGTTCCGCAAAGTGATACCGAGGCAATCCATTGGTATGAAAAAGCGGCGCAGCAGGGGCATAAGGATGCGGGCAGCAACCTGGCCAGCCTCCAGCGTATCACTACGGCAAAAACCAGGAAGGAACTGGAACAGGAGGCCGCATCCCTGCCTCCTCTCAAGGTCAGGGCGCCGGGTCCCGCCGGCGGCAGGACGGAGAAGCGCGGCTTTTTCAAACGCCTGTTCGACAGTGATAAAAAACCCGAAACTGTGGTCGAACCCCCTTCACAGCCGCCACTGGTATCGCAAACCCCGGCTCCGTCCAGGACCGGGGACAAGAAGAAAGGGTTCCTGGGCCGTCTGTTCGGAAGGGACAAGGAGAAGGATCAACAGGCTGCGGAGGTAAAACTGCCGGCAGGGGCAAGCAAACAAGGGGCTGACCCGGGGGCGAACGGCGGCGCGGAGCGTCCTGCCCCATTGGCGAATTCAGGCGCCGTATCCAACTATGAACTTGGAATGGCATACGCCCTCGGTAATACCCTGGAGCAGGATTATGCAAAAGCCTTCGAACATTTCAACCGATCGGCACAGGAGGGGTATGCGCCGGCCCAGTACCGGCTTGGCGTAGCTTATGCCAACGGAGACGGGATCGGAAAAGATCCGGCCAGGGCCGTCGAGTGGTACGAAAAATCTGCTGGACAAGGTCATACCTTGGCCCAGCGCAGCCTGGCGCTGATCTATCTCAACGGCCTGGAAGACATTACCCCGAACAAACCACTGGCCCTGGCCTGGTACAACCTGCTGGCGGAGGGCGACAACCAGATGGATGTCCATCGGCGCGATACGCTGCTGCAGGAGTTGTCGGAACAGGAAATCAGCATGGCGCAGGAAATGTCGGACGGGATACGCGAACGCCTGGAGACGGGCAACTAGAGGGATTGCAGCGCTTCAATAGCCTGGCTCAATTTACTGACCGGGAATATCTGCATTTTTCCCATCTTCGTTTTGGGGGTATTGGCCGCGGGAATGATGACCCTGTTAAAACCGTGTTTTTTCGCCTCTTTAAGGCGTTCCTGCCCTTCCTGCACGGGCCTGATTTCACCGGTCAGCCCAACCTCGCCGAACACAACCAGAT
>VYCZ01000021.1 GCA_009843675.1 Gammaproteobacteria bacterium
CGGCTGGGGCGCGCGCGGCTATTTTCTGGTGCCCGTCTCCGATAACCTCGGGATAAAACTGGCCGGCGGCAAGCATGACCGTGACGGCTGGATACATAACCCGACAACCGGCATTGACGGCAGTTCCGTGGACAAGGAGTATTTTTCATTAGGCCTGCACTGGACCCCATCGGACAGAACCACGGTGGACCTGCGCGGCTATACGGGGACGTCAAAACTTCCCACCGCGTATAAGGACCTGAACGACGGCATAGATACCCTGAGTGTTTATACTGCTGATCATACCAATGCTTCCAGGCGCGAGTTTTCTTCTATCAACGGCACTGTCACCCATGATTTTGACTGGTTTACGGCAAAGGCGATTATCGGTTATCTCGAAACCGAAGTGGCGGACCTGGTCGATTCCGACGGACAGGCAATCAATAACGTGCAATATCGCGGGTTCAATGAATCTGATCAGTTCAGCATGGAATTACAGTTTGCTTCAACGGGGTCCGGCCCGTTTACCTGGCTGATCGGCGCGTTTTATTTCGACGAAAGCGCAGAGGATGACACGCCGTTTAACTTCTTCCGCGATCCCATGGCCATATTCGGCGTGCCGCCGGGTATAGGACTGGGACCGCTTGGTTTGCTGTTCGCGGCGGAAGTGGATACGGAGGCCTGGGCCGGGTTCGGTGAAGTGACATTCCAGCCGGTGGACAGGATTACGCTCACCGCCGGCGTGCGTTACAGCACAGAGTCCAAGGACTGGCTGGGTTGTATCGGGGGGTTTGCCGTATACGAGGTTGATTACCGACCCGATCTTTGCGACGGCAGCTTTGTGCCGGATGACGATTCCTGGGATGCCTGGACGCCGCACTTCGTTATCGATTTCCAGTTGACCGACGACATGTTGTTCTACGCCAGCGCCACCCGGGGATTCCGCAGCGGCGGCTGGAACTGGACCGCCCCCACATTTCCCCATACGGATAATGGCTTTGACCCGGAATTCGTGTGGACCTACGAGGGCGGCATGAAGGCGGATTTACTGGATCGTCGGGCGCGTTTCAACGTATCGGGTTTTTATTCCGATTACACCGATGTACAGGTGCGCACCACGGATCCCAACGGCCTCATCACCATCGTGAATGCGGCTACCGCGGATATCTACGGTGTGGAAATGGAGTTGAGCGCAACCCCTGTCGACAATTTCAATATCGCCGGGACCGCAGCCTGGTTGGATGCAACCTACGCGGAGTTCATCGGGCAGACCGGAGCTGACCTGTCCGGCAACAGGTTGAACCGGGCGCCGGAGTGGCAACTCTCACTGATGGCGCAATACACGTTCCCCATCGGCGATTTCGGCACACTGACCCCCCGTATCGAATGGCAATACGTCGATGAAATGTTCCATGACGAGAACAACACCCAGCCCCAGGGGTCGGAGAGTTTCGACATCGTCAACGTAAAGCTGCGCTTTGAATCCAATGATTCCCGCTGGGGGGCGGAACTGTACGCCAGGAATGCGGACAATACCCAGTACCGGGCGCATTCGTTCCAGGGAATCCTCCCCAACATTCTGCCCAGCCAGTACAGCGACCCGCGCATATTCGGCGGCAAGGTGTTTTTCAATTTTTAGTTGGTACTGCCAACCAATGGATTACCTTGAAATGCAGGGGACGGAATTAATTCCGCCCCCTGCGGTTCCGGATACCGACTGATGGCTACCAGGATCGGCGTTGACATCGGCGGCACGTTTACCGATCTGCTGTTCTATAACGATGAGACTTCGGATATGTTGGTGGCCAAGGTGCCTACCACTCCTGCGTCTCCCGAGCAGGGTTGTGTCCAGGCAGTAACGGACTCCGTTGATGGAGACCAGTTGCAGGCGACGCAGTATTTTTTGCACGGGACCACTGTCGGGCTTAACTCTTTACTGGAACGCAAGGGCGCCAGGGTCGGCCTGCTGGCTACCCGGGGGTTTCGCGATATCCTGGAAATCCGCCGCGGTGACCGTGATGAGATGTATAACCTGTTCTGGCAGTTGCCGGAACCCCTGGTCCCCAGGCGGTTGCGCCTGCCTGTGACGGGCCGGGTGCGGTCCGACGGCACGGTTCACATCGCTTTTGAAAAGCAGGACGTCCTGGACGCGCTCGAGATATTCACCGGTGAAGGGGTGAACAGTATCGCGGTGGCGTTCATGAATGCCTACGCCAACCCGGACCATGAACTGGCCGCGGAAACCGCACTGAGGGAGGCCGGATTCGACGGCGAGATCTCCCTGTCCCACCGGATATCGCGGGAATACCGCGAGTATGAACGCACTTCCACCACCGTAATTGATGCCTTCGTGCGCGGACGCATGTCAAATTACCTGCGGCGGCTGGAAGCCGACCTGCGCAGCGCCGGGTTCAACGGCGCCTGCCTCATCACCCGTTCCGGCAGCGGTTCCATGACGTTCTCAGAAGCCGAAGACCGGCCGTTCGAGACGATCATGTCGGGGCCGGTGGCAGGCGCTGAAGGCGGAGGCGAACTGTCCAGGCAACTGGACCTGGGAGACCTGATAACGGCTGACGTCGGCGGCACCAGTTTTGATACCTGCGTGATCACCCGGGGGCGGCCAACCTTGTTGTTCGAGGGGAAGATAGTCGGCATGCCGTTGCAGACTCCCTGGGTGGACGTACGCTCCATCGGCGCCGGGGGAGGGTCCATCGCCCAGGTTGACGTAGGTGGACTGCTCCGTGTCGGCCCCGAGAGCGGTGGCGCCGATCCGGGTCCCGCCTGCTATGGCAAAGGGGGTGAAAATGCCTGTATGACCGATGCGGCCTATTACCTCGGCATGCTGGGGGAAGGGAAACTGGCATCGGGACTGCAACTTGACTTGTCACTTGCGGAAAAGGCCTTGCAACCACCGGCCAATAAACTGGGTTACGGCCTGGACGAAACTGCCATCGGTATTATGGATATCGCATCGGCATCCATGGCCGATGCTATCCGTGAAATTACCGTGGAGCAGGGTATTGACCCGAGAAAGCTGAAACTGCTGGCTTTCGGCGGCGCCGGGCCTTTGATGAGTACCCTCCTGGCGCGCGACCTGGATATTACCGAGATCGTTATCCCCCTCCACGCCGGCAATTTTTCGGCCTGGGGACTGCTGGGGGCCGATCTCACCCGGGCTACTGCGCGCACGCGCATCATGCGGCTTGATGAAGACAGCCTGGCAACTGCCAATGACATCCTGGAAGAGATGTATTCGGACCTGGCCGCCCGCGCAGGCAGCTCAGGCGGTGGGGATGAGTGGGCGCGGGAGGTTGGCCTGGACATGCGTTACAAGGGACAGGAACATACATTGAGTATCAATGTACCCGGCGAAAACGGCCGGGTGACGATCTCGACCGACCAGGTACGCGACATCTTCACCCGCGATTACGATCGGACCTTCGGCAATACCATGGATGAGCCGGTGGAGATAGTATCGATCCGCGCCACGGTGAGACATGCCCTGCCAAGAAGGACGGAGGGACCTTCAGCGTTGAACGGTTCCGACGGAATTTACCAGGACCGGGAAGCATACTCCTTTACCGAAAAGAAACGAATGAACTTCCGGATTCTTGACCGCTCATCCATGCAGGTCGGCGATACCCTGGCAGGACCTGCTATTATTAATGAACCGACTGCGACAACTTACCTCGATGCGAACTGGGACTGTACAGTGCATGAATCAGGGTGCCTGTTTATTACGCGTGTTGCCACGTAACGGGAGCACCGGGGACGGATTTGAAATCCGTCCCCATACAACTCACGCCGTTAGTTCGCGCAACGGGAGACAGTTATGGATACACTAGCTGACAGCGAAATCAGGATTTATCGAGCCTTGCCCGGCAAGGATACCGGTATCGATGCCGATCCGGTACAGACCGAAATCGTTCGGCATTCACTCAATTCAGCCGCAAACCAGATGAAACGGACCCTGATCCGCACCTCGTTCTCGCCGGTCATCTACGAGGTGCTGGATTTCGCCGCGGCCCTGTATGATTCACAGGTACGGTTGCTCGCCCAGGCGCCATCTATCCCGCTGTTCATGGGCACCCTGAATTTCTGTGTCGAAGCGGCGGTTGAAGGAGCCGGCGGCGTGGAAAACCTCGAACCCGGTGACGTCATCCTCTACAACTGGCCGTTCGGCACCGGATCCCATGCCCAGGACACGGCCATGATCCAGCCGGTGTTTACCGATGACGGCACGCTGGTCGGATATTCGGCTATCAAGGCCCACTGGCTGGATATAGGCGCTATTGCGCCATACTGCACCGATACCAGGGATGTTTTCCAGGAGGGAACGTTTTTCCCGGGCGTGAAACTCTACAGGGGCGGAAAGCTGGTTGATGATATTCACCGTTTTGTGGTTGCCAATTCACGTATGCCTGCATTCGTCGCGGGAGATATTCTTGCGCAGGCAACCGCCGTAGGGGTCGGGGCGCGCAACCTGGTCCGTATCGTTGAACGTTACGGCCTCGAGGTATTTCGCAACACAGTTGAACGCATATTCGACCATGGAGAGGCGACAGTGCGCAGTTATTTCGAAAAGATCCCTGACGGACGCTACGTGGGACACGGCATGATGGACAACAATGGCGTTGACGAAAAGCCGATACCTTTCAATGTCATTATCGAAGTGAAAGGGTCATCGGTCCGGGTGGACTTCACCAATTCGCCGGAGGTGCAGCCCGGTCCGGTAAACTGCCCGGTTGCGTCAACCGTTTCAGCCAGCCGCGTCGCAATCACCATGTTGGCGGGAGGCAACCAGGCGCCCTGTGACGGTCATTTCCGGCCCCTGGAAATCGTTACCAGGCGGAATTCCATGTTCGACCCCAACCCGCCGGCCCCTTGTTTCCTGTATGGCTGGCCGGCCATGCAGTCCATGGAAGTCATCTACCATGCCATGTCCAAGGTCAACCCGGAAACCGTGCCTGCCTGCTCAGGTGGCGACCTGTGCGCCCTGGTATGGTGGGGCACCAGGCAGGATACGGGCGAAATGTGGGGTGACGGCTCGCCGTTTCCCGTCGGTCACGGCGGCAGCACCAGGGGAGACGGCAGCACCATGATGCATGCGGCCGAGGCTGCAACCCGGTTTGCCTCGATGGAGGTGATGGAATCCAAGTTTCCCTGGGTGGTTGAACAGTGCCAGTTCGTGCCCGACAGTTGCGGCGCCGGCCGGTACCGCGGTGGTCTGGGCTATGACCTGGGGTTTGAACTGCTGGAAGATGCCTGGTGCACACCGACCCTGGAACGGACCCGAACCAGGCCCTGGGGGCTGGCCGGCGGTAGCGAGGCGCGCGCCAACAGCGGAACCTTGCGTCTTCCCGACGGCAGGGTAGAGGCCTTTACCAAGGCGACGGGCATGGCGGTACCGAAAGGGGCCGTGCTGACAATCCATGCCGGCGGGGGAGGTGGTTATGGTCCGCCGGACAAGCGGCCATCGGAGCAGGTCATCGCTGACCTGAAGGAAGGTTACATCACTGAAACATTCGCCCGGGAACACTATCCTGGAAAACTCCAGGGACAGATTTAAATCTGTCCCCGGAATTCGAGGCGTCCGCCGCAGAATATGAGAGAGCATCCATGGACATGAACGTAACTGAAACTGTTGTGCATAAAGCGGGCTTCGGCCGTTCCGAGGGAGTGTACGACGCCGACCCGGTAACGACCGAGATACTGCGCAATTCGCTCTGTTCCGCCGCCAATCAAATGAAGAGCACCTTGTGCCGGATCGCATTTTCGCCGCTGATATATGAAACACTGGATTTTGCCGCGGCCATCTACGACGAGGACTTCTGCATGCTGGCCCAGGCGCCCTCACTGCCGCTGTTCATGGGCTCGCTGACTTATTGCGTAAAAGAAGCCTCCGATGCGGTAGGCGGTCCTGACAACATGCGGGAAGGAGACGTGATCATATACAACTGGCCCTTTGGCACGGGGTCGCACGCCCAGGATGTCGTGTTGGTGGCGCCGGCATTTCTCGGAAAAAAACTGATTGGCTACACGGCGGTCAAGGCCCATTGGCTGGATATCGCGGCCAAGGAACCCTATTGCACCGATACGACTGACGTTTACCAGGAAGGTGTAATCTTCCCCGGCATCAAGTTGTACGATGGCGGCGAGGTCGTGCGGGATGTATACAACCTGGTGATGGCTAATACGCGTATGCCCAATATTATTTTCGGCGACATGCGGGCGCAGGCGACTGCCGTAAATGTCGGCGCCCGTGAACTGCAGCGCGTGGTGAAACGCTTCGGTTATGAGACATTCAGGACCTCGACACAACGCATTTACGATCACGGAGAGGCGCTCGTACGGCGTTATTTTGCGGACCTGCCGGACGGCCGTTACGTGGGGGAGGGTTGCGTGGATGATGACGGCCTCAGTGATGACAAGATACCCTACCAGGTCATGGTCGAAATAGACGGCGATACGGTCCGGGTGGATTATTCCCATGCGCCGCCGGCAACCCGCGGTCCCATCAATTGCCCGGTCCCTTCCACCATATCAGTAGCCCGGGTCGCCATCTCCATGCTTGCCGGCAGCGGATATGCGCCCAATGAAGGGCATTTCCGCCCCCTGGAAGTGATAACCAGGCCGGGTACGCTGTTTCATCCGTTACCGCCATCGCCGTCATTTCTCTACGGTTGGCCTGCATTACAGTCCATCGATGCGATTTACAACGCCATCGGCAAGGCGAAACCGGAAGCCGTACCCGCATGTTCAGGTTGTGACATTCCGAATGTTTACTGGTGGGGCTACCGGGAAAAAACCGGTGAACCCTGGGCCCACGGCGGCGGCATGCCCTGCGGTGGCGGCGCACATGTCCGTGGTGACGGGACAACCATGTACCATGTATCCCTGGCGCAGTCACGCATCTCTCCCCTGGAACTGGCCGAAACCAAGTTTCCCTTGATCTATAACAAGTTTGAACTGGCCCAGGACAGTTGCGGAGCAGGAAAAAACCGTGGCGCCTGTGGCATAGATATCAGCTACCACGTCACCGAGGAATGTTTCGGTACCGCTCCGATTGAAAGGCAAAAGACGCCGCCCTGGGGCCTGCAAGGCGGCATGGAAGCGCGAGCGAACAGTATGACAGTATATCGGCCCGGTGAATCGCCGGAAAAAATCGGCAAGGCAACGGGTCTGAAGTTCCCCAAAGGGACCGTAGTTGACTTGTCTATTGCGGGGGGCGGTGGTTACGGACCGCCTTCGGAACGAGCATTGGAGCGCGTGTATGGAGATGTCGCCGACGGTTATATTTCGGAGGCGTATGCGCGGGAATACTATCCCCACTCGTTCAGCGACGAACAGGCGGCATAGCGTACCGTTACAGGTTCTCACCTTATCCCGGACACCGTGCCGGTGAGCTTTCTTCCACCTGTTCCCGAGACGGTCCGGAGGTCTGGATATGATACGGGTAGCCACTGACGTCGGCGGCACGTTTACCGACCTGGTTCACTTTGACCCCAAGGCGGCTCCCGGGTCGTCAATTGTCTGCGCAAAAGTGGATTCGACTCCGCCCGGCTTTGAGCACGGTGTCATGAACGCACTGGCGAAGCCACAAATCCGGGG
>VYCZ01000396.1:0-3733 GCA_009843675.1 Gammaproteobacteria bacterium
AAACCAGCGTTCATGATAACCGGCAATCGGCCCTCGTATCGAATATCACGGTTTCCCGGGACCACCGTAACACGGCATACGAGCGATTTGTTCCCGGTGGCCTGGTGGCAATGCTGCCGTTGAACGGTGGCTTGCGTTGTGTCTCGGTGCTGGTATCGCCGTCAGAGGAGTCGGACGGTTATATGCAACTGGACGATGAGGGATATCTTGAGCCGTTGCAACAGGCATTCGGCAAGCGCCTGGGGGTATTGTCCGGTCCCGGCCCCAGGCAGTCCTACCCCCTGTTTTTGCTTCAGCCGGAACGGCAGGCAGCCGGCCGTACAGTGCTGCTGGGTAATGCGGCCCATACAGTTCACCCCAACGGCGCCCAGGGGCTTAACCTGGCCCTGCGGGACGTGGCGGCGCTGGCAGGGTTGTTGCGCCCGGTACTTGCGAATGGCGGCGACGCAGGCGCCCCGGACATCCTGGCCGCATATTCAACATTGAGGGAAGCCGACCAGTGCCAGATTGTCCGTTTCACGGATATGCTGCAAAGGACGGCCGGCGCCGCCAATCCATTGAAGTCCGCACTACGCGGCAGCATGATGCTGGCGTTGGATACGCTGCCGGGCATGAAGAAAGAGTTCATCAGCCGCGCAACAGGCTTACGCACGCCGCCGGCAAAACACATGCCTGATTTCAGGGGGCTGGGCAAGGCGCGCCCACCACTGAAGACAGACACAGGACGCTCGCCTGCCCGGGGCGGTTCCGGCGCGTCCCGCGCCCCGGATACGGAACTTCTCATAACAGGCGGTGGCGTGATCGGCAACGCCATGGCGTTACTTGCTGCCTCGGCCGGTATTGAGTGTATCCTGGTCGAGCGCAACAGGCGGCCCGCGGCAGAAGCCCGGACGGAAGACGCCCGGATGCTGGCCCTGACCCCGGCATCCGGGAAAATCCTCACCAGCGTGCAGGCCTGGCAGCAGCTTGCGGAACAGGACATCGGCCTGTTCCGGCAGATGCACGTATGGGATGAGAACGGCAGCGGCAGCCTGTTCTTCGACAGCGCCGATATCGGCCTGCCGGCCCTGGGTCATATTGTCCCGCAGAACCTGCTGGCGGGCGCGCTGGAATCGGCCCGGGCCGCTGTGCCCGGCATTTCGGTGCATGCAGGCGTCGAACCGGCGCGTCTCAGCGATACAGCCAACGCCATCAACGTGACCCTGAGTGACGGCCGGGAGGTGTCCGCAAAACTGCTGGTCGCGGCCGACGGCGCGGGGTCGAAGGTCAGGCAGCTTGCCGGCATAGGATACCCGGTACACCAGTACCGGCAGACGGCCGTGGCGGGCATCGTCCGGACCGAGTTGGACCACGGGCAGGTCGCCCGCCAGCGGTTTTTGTCGGATGGCCCGCTGGCGTTCCTGCCCATGGCCGACCCGAACCATTGCGGAGTGGTCTGGTCCACCGCGCCCGGACACGCGGACGACCTGCTTGCCATGGATGAGACGGCATTTCAACGAGTCCTCGGGGAGGCTTTCGAGCACACCCTGGGCGCGGTGGCCGGAGTCGGCGCAAGACAGTGTTTTCCGTTGCAGCGGGCGCAGGCGCGGCGCTACTGTTCCAACCGGGTCGCCCTGGTCGGCGATGCCGCGCATAGCGTTCATCCCCTGGCCGGCCTGGGCGCTAACCTGGGCCTGCTGGACGCGGCCGCTTTGTGCCAGATCATCAACAGGGAGAGCAGGAAAGGGCGGGACCCCGGCGGCGCCGCGTTGCTGAGAAAGTACGAGAGATGGCGCAAGGGCGAGAATTATATGGTGATGATGACCCTTGAGGGTTTAAAATACCTGTTTGAAAACCAGACATTACCCATCCCCGGACTGAGGAATGCCGGGATGGAACTGTTTAATTCTTTCCAGGCGCTGAAGAATTTCACGATGCGCCGGGCTACGGGTCTGGACGGTGATTTACCGGATTTGGTTAATGGCAATTGAGGCCCCGCGGCCGGATGGATAATACGACCCCCACACATTTTGTCCGCAAGATCATCGACGATGATATAAGACAGGGCCGCTGCCCTGACGGCATCCACACGCGTTTCCCACCGGAGCCCAACGGTTTCCTCCATATCGGCCATGCCAAGGCAATCTGCCTGAACTTCGGCATGGCGGCGGAGTACCGGGGAAAATGCAACCTGCGCTTTGATGACACCAACCCGGAAAAGGAGGATATGAAGTACGTGGAGGCCATCCAGGGTGATGTCCGCTGGCTGGGGTTCGGCTGGGAGGACAGGTTGTTTTTTGCCTCGGATTATTTTGCGCGGCTGTTCGAGTTTGCGGTCGAACTGATCGAGCAGGGCAAGGCCTACGTGGACAGCATGAGCGCCGAGCAGATCAGGGAATACCGCGGCACCCTGACGGAACCGGGGACCGATAGCCCCTGGCGTAACAGGCCGGTTGCCGAAAACCTGGACCTGTTCCACAGGATGAAGGCCGGCGAGTTTGCCGACGGCGAACTGGTGCTCAGGGCGAAAGTCGACATGGCCGCGGCCAACCTGAACATGCGCGATCCGGTCATTTACCGGATCCGCAGGACCAGCCACTACCGCACCGGAGACGACTGGTGCATTTATCCCATGTACGATTTTACCCAGTGCCTGTCCGATGCGCTGGAACATGTTACCCATTCGTTGTGCAGCCTGGAGTTCGAGGACCACAGGCCGTTGTACGACTGGTTCATCGACAACCTGGATACGCCTTCCCGCCCGCGCCAGTATGAGTTCGCCCGTCTCAACCTCGAGTACACGGTGCTGAGCAAGCGCAAGCTCATTGAACTGGTGGAGGACGGCCACGTGAGCGGCTGGGACGACCCGCGCATGCCTACCCTGTCCGGTCTCCGGCGGCGCGGGTTCACGCCGGGGTCCATACGGGAATTCTGTGAGCGTATCGGCCTGACCAAGAACGACACCTGGATCGACGCCGGTGTGCTGGAGCACGTCATCCGGGACGAACTGGGCGCTGATGCGCCGCGCCGCATGGCGGTGTTGCGCCCGTTGAAGGTGGTGATCGATAACTATCCGGATGGCACGGAAGAACTGCTGGATGCCGCCAACCATCCCCAGGACCCGTCCATGGGGACGCGCAAGGTCCCGTTCGGCAAGGTGCTCTATATCGAACAGGATGATTTCATGGAGGATGCGCCGAAGAAGTATTTCCGGCTGGCGCCGGGCCGGGAAGTCCGTTTGCGCTATGCCTACTTCATCACCTGCAATGACATCGTCAGGGATGGCAGGACGGGCGAGGTAGTTGAGTTGCGCTGCAGCTATGATCCGGCTACACGCGGCGGCAATGCCCCGGACGGCCGCAAGGTCAAGGGAACGATCCACTGGGTGTCGGCGCGGCATGCGCGCCCGGCGCAGGTCAGGCTCTACGACAGGCTGTTTTCCGCCGCCAACCCGGATCGGGGCGAACAGGACTGGAAAACCTGTATCAACCCGGATTCCCTGGAGACGCTTGACGGGTGCCTCATTGAACCGGACCTGGCGCAGGCAGAACCGGAGCAGCGCTTCCAGTTTGAACGGCTGGGCTACTTCTGCGCCGACATGAAGGACTGGCAGCCGGATAATCCGGTATTTAACCGCATCGTAACGCTGCGCGACACCTGGGCAAAAATAGCAGCTGCCGGATCATCCCCGCGCAGGCAGGAATCCAGTTAATAAACCTTCCTTATATTATCAGGAGTGAGAATGACAGACTCA
>VYCZ01000396.1:3743-6663 GCA_009843675.1 Gammaproteobacteria bacterium
TTTCCTTGCTGAACCGGGGCAAGGTCCGCGACATCTATGACGTCTATGACGACCACCTGCTGATAGTCACCAGCGACCGCATCTCCGACTTCGAGCTGGTGCTGCCCGACCCGATCCCGGGCAAGGGCAATGTGCTGACCACGGTGTCCAATTTCTGGTTTGCCCGGACGGAGAACCTGGTCGCTAACCACCTGACCGGCCGCAGCCTGGATTCCATCGGCCTCAGCAATGATGAGGTCAAACAACTGGAAGGCCGCGCCATCGTAGTCAGGAAGCTGAAGCCGTTGCCGGTGGAAGCCATCGTGCGCGGTTATATCATCGGCTCAGGCTGGAAAGACTACCAGCGCACGGGCGCGGTCTGCGGCATCGAATTACCGGCCGGCCTGCAGCAGGCGCAACAGTTGCCGGAACCGATATTCACGCCATCCACCAAGGCGGAGGCCGGGGAACACGATGAAAATATCAGTTTTGCGGAAACCGTCGGCCTGCTTGGCGCCGAACTGGCCGACAAGGTGCGCACGTTGAGCCTCACCATCTACCGGCAAGCGGCCGAATATGCCGCCGAGCGAGGGATCATCATTGCCGACACCAAGCTGGAGTTCGGCTTTGACAGGAACAGCGAGTTATACCTGATCGATGAGGTGTTGACCCCCGATTCATCCCGCTTCTGGCCCGCGGATTCCTACCGCATGGGCATCAGTCCCCCCAGCTTTGACAAGCAGTTCGTGCGGGATTATCTTGAAACCCTGGACTGGGACAAAAAAGCGCCCGGCCCGGCATTGCCGGAAGAGGTCGTCCGGCAAACAGCCGCCAAGTACAGGGAGGCCCAGGACAGGTTGCTGGGATGATCCCACTCCACGACGATAACCCGACGCATATCTTTCCCGTTCTGACCGTGGTCTTCATCGCGGCCTGCGTGCTGGTGTTCCTGTGGCAGACCTCCCTGGGCCAGCAGGGCTACCAGGCATCGGTCTACGCTCTGGGCGTCATACCCGCGGTGCTCCTGAACAAGGCAACGTTACCCGCGGAACTGTCCCTGGTGCCGCCCACCCTGACCGTGTTCACGTCCATGTTCCTGCACGGGGGCTTCATGCACCTGGCAGGGAACATGCTGTACCTGTGGATATTCGGCAATAACGTGGAAGACGCGATGGGGCATGGCCGGTTCATCGTGTTTTACCTGTTGTGCGGTGTGGCGGCCGTATTCGGCCAAGTGCTGCAGAACCCGTCCTCCGAGATTCCCATGATCGGCGCCAGCGGCGCAATTTCCGGGGTGCTGGGCGCGTATCTCATTCTTTATCCCCGCGCCAGGGTGCTGGTGCTGATCCCCCTGGGGTTCTTCATGCAACTGGTAAGGCTGCCGGCCCTGTGGGTGCTGGGCCTGTGGTTCGCCATACAGTTGATCAGCTCCGCGCTCACGTCGTCGGAAGGGGGAGGCGTGGCATGGTTCGCCCACATCGGCGGCTTCATCGCCGGCATGGCGCTGATCCCGTTCTTCAAGACCGGCAACGTCACCCTGTTCCATAAAGCCCACGGCTCCAAACGCCTGACCCGGCGGGTGAGCCGCTGGCCGCAGGGGCAACACAATCAACT
Organism: Gammaproteobacteria bacterium; assembly: GCA_009843675.1. Taxonomy (GTDB): domain Bacteria; phylum Pseudomonadota; class Gammaproteobacteria; order Eutrophobiales; family Eutrophobiaceae; genus JAAXHV01. Next base: position 5,337 of record VYCZ01000396.1, read on the forward strand.
GGAGAATGCTGCAAGGCGGTGGTCGAAGCGGGGGAGGTAAAGGTATTTTAGCTGTGAGAACATGAGAGCGAGCCACCATCGTCAATGAATGTTCCAGCTAGATCCGGGTGCTATTTTGAGTCACTCCACCATTGCCTTCAGGAGAGCATCTGTAGCATCGGAATAAAATTGAATGTCAATCTTGGTAGCCATGTCATCCGACAAATCATAAAGTTGCCGACGGCAAGCTACTGGTATCAATAACACAGACGCGCCTCTTTCAATCGCAATCTCGGCAATTGTAACGGGGTTATGAACAGGCTCGATCGAGCCGCCCAGATTAATCTCTCCTATGACGATGAGGCCACCGCGAACACTTTTCTTCAAGAGAGCCGTACAGAGCCCGATAAGTGATGCCATGCCGAGTTTCGCACCGGACTTGGACGCATCGAAGGCTCGGAGCTGCGTGGTGAATTCGTGGTGTCGAGGGTCCTTGTCACCTACCAATTGCACAGACCGCGCGTAAAGGTTTTGCTCAGCGTAGCCCATACTTTCCTTGAAAGCGGGAGGCACGGGCTTGTTGAGTATCTTTACACCGGAACCCGGTCCTTCATTGATTTCGATGCGGTAAAGCCCCGGGTGTTCTTCACCGTCACCCGGCGAGATGGCCCAGACCTGGCCCGGCTCAAGGGGATCGCCCCCGATGCTGTTTTCGCTTTGCAACTCTGGCGTCGAGACAAACTTTTCTACTCCATCGGCGCCCATCGTGTAGCTGAAGTGGGTGTTACGGAATTCCGCAGCGCCGATGCGTTTCTGCTGTTCTTTGACGCGACGTCTTGCCTCCATGGCGATATGGACGGCCCACTCAATGTCCTCGTCGGCCACCTCGCCCTCACCGGGATGGAGAAGCTTGAGCAGTCCACTCACGGTTTTGTTGACCGCATTTGTATCGCGGCCAGACAGGGCGCCACCGAAAAACACACGGCTTTGCAGTACGCTGACCCGGCTTTGATTGCGGAGCTGACTCCAGCACTCGGATAAGAAATCGCTCACAAGACCAAAGTGATTCGTCAAAAGCTCCTTGCTGATTTTGGGCGCATCCCAGCCGGGTAGAAATGCGTGGATTCGATCCATGAACGCGGTGTCGTCTTTCATCTCGGAAGGCATGGCGCCAAACAGGTGCCCGATGCGCTGCTGGTGTTCAACATCCACTTCGAAGTTGCCAACCAGGACGATGCTGCCATCGGCACGGATGCTTTCCTTACCACGGCTGAATTCGCCGGACTCCATGTATCCCTTCATGATGTTCACGCCATCCTTCTGATCAAAGGTGATGCCGGATATCTCA
>VYCZ01000396.1:6673-7566 GCA_009843675.1 Gammaproteobacteria bacterium
TGGCCGGTTGCGTTGTTGACGAACATCCGGGCAACCGTGGCTTTACCTCCGGAAATCAGGTGCGCATACGGAGAAACCTGTTGGAAGAGATGGCTCTTGCCGGTTCCCCTGGGTCCGAGTTCCACCAGATTGTAATTACGCTCGACAAAGGGAACCATTCGCAGCAGCAAGGCGTCACGTTGGCGCACGGATAACCCGTTCGGCTCAATGCCGATGGAGCGAAGCAGGAACTCCTTCCACTCATCGGTAGTGAAGGACTTGCGGGTCTCTGCCAGGATGTCGAGCACATCTCGTTTGGACAGCTGGATTTCCCGGAGTGACGCAATACCGAACGGTCTTCCTTTACTCTCTTGTGCGATAGCCGCATCGTAGTTCAGACTGATTTCGGCATAGAAGCCGCCTGTCAGCATCCGCTCATGTTCATTCGCCAGTTCGGGACTGATGCGGGCATCGGTCAGCCGCAAGCTGGGGAGTGTTGCGATGTAGGAGTCGGTCTTCGCATCCAAGCGAGCAGTAATGAGGTCGATGATTTTGATTTCGCCATTTTCTCTGGCACGAGCCTTGAAGAGTTCTTCTTCCCCGGCCTTGACCGTTCTTGATTTGAGTTGCCGTTGGACGATCTCCAGACCCTCATCGATCTCATCCTGCTCGGTGCTGGCGCAGTACCGGCCAAGCAGAAACTCGACAACATACGTCGGCACCGGAAACTGGCGGCTGAATGTCCGGACCAGATCCTTCCGGACCAGGTACCCCTCCAGCGAGGAAGCCGCCGTTTCGTCAATATGGTCCATTTCAATCATGTATTACCTCCACTTATTACCGTGGCGATTTGCGTAACCAGCGCTCCGTTAGTGTCTATCAACAGAACCATTGCTTCACGACACCCCATGTCC
>VYCZ01000282.1:0-3839 GCA_009843675.1 Gammaproteobacteria bacterium
CCTCTGCTTCCGCAACCTCAAACACCAGTTCATCGTGAACCTGCATGATCATCCTGATATTTTTTCCGGAACGCAACAGTTTTTTATCAATTTCGATCATCGCCCGCTTGATGATATCGGCCGCCGTTCCCTGCATAGGAGCGTTGATGGCCGTACGCTCCGCATATTGGCGCCTGGCGGCATTACGGGCCGCAATATCGGGCAAGTACAGCCGGCGCTTGAAAACCGTTTCCACATAACCGGTCTCCCTGGCCCGGATGCGGGTCGCGTCCATGTATTCCTTCACGCCGGGATACCGTTCAAAATACTTATCCACGTAGCGCCGCGCCGAACCCCTGTCTATTCCCAGTTGCCTGGCCAGCCCGAATGCCGACATGCCATAAATCAGGCCGAAGTTGATGGCCTTGGCAGCCCTGCGCTGCTCGGGACTGACCTCGGCCATGCTTGCCCCGAAAACTTCCGCCGCAGTAGCGGGGTGGATGTCGCTTCCCGCGGCAAACGCGGCCAGCAGAGCAGAGTCGCCTGAGAGCTGGGCCATGATCCGCAATTCTATCTGGGAATAGTCTGCGGCCAGCAACACGTTTCCCGGTGCGGCAATGAATGCACGGCGTATTTTCCTGCCTTCCTCCGTCCGGATCGGAATGTTTTGCAGGTTGGGATCCGATGAAGACAACCTGCCCGTCGCAGCAACGGCCTGGTGGTAGGAGGTGTGGACGCGCCCGCTGTCCGGGTTGACCTGCTCGGGCAGGCGATCCGTGTAAGTGGATTTCAACTTGCTGAACTCCCTGTGTCTCAGGATCAATGCTGGCAATTCGTGCTCCGCGGCCAGCTCCTGCAGTACGGATTCAGCGGTTGATGGCTGTCCCGTCGGGGTCCTGGCCGTCACCGGCAATTGCATTTTTTCATAGAGAACCTCCTGTATCTGCTTGGGAGAGCCGATATTGAATGACTGGCCTGCCAACCGGTGCGCCTGTTGCTCCACTTGTTGCATCTGTTCCTTCAGTTCATCGCTTTGCCGCTTCAACATTTCCTTATCGACCAGTACCCCGTTGCGTTCCATGCGCGCAATGACATCAAGCAGGGGCATCTCCACGCGCGTATACAGTTCCCGCAACCCCGGCTGCGCGGCCAGTTTCGGCCAGAGCGTCCGGTGCAGACGCAGGGTAATGTCCGCGTCCTCCGCCGCGTAGGCAGCCGCCTGCTCTACGGGAACCTGGTTGAAGGACACCTGTTTGGCGCCCTTTCCTGCCACATCTTCATAGCTGGTGACGGTTTTATCCAGGTATTTCCTTGCCAGGCTGGTCATGTCATGGCGGGTGCCCACGCTGTCCAGCACGTAGGATTGCAGCATTGAATCATGGGCAATGCCGTTCAGTTCAATCCGGTAGTTGGCCAGCACGTTGCGGTCGTATTTCAGGTTCTGGCCGACAATCCGCGGCTTCTCCGATTCCAGCAAGGGGCGCAGTTTCTCCAGGACCTTGCGGCGGGAGATCTGCTTCGGCGCCCCGTCGTAATCATGGGCGACGGGCACATAGGCCGCTTCGCCGGGCCGCACGGAAAACGACAGGCCCACCAGTTCCGCGCGCATATAATCCAGGCTTGTGGTTTCCGTATCAAAGGCAAAAATCTCTGCGCCGGCCAGCTTGTCGACCCAGCGTTCCAGGTGTTCGACGGTCAAAACCGTTTCATAGTTTTCTTCCGTCGTTTCCACGTCCTGCTCATCCTGCAAACCCGCAGATGTTTCCTGTTCCGGCACGGGCGCAGGCGTTTCAGGCGCGGCGCGCGCGGCGCCGTTTACTTCCGGCAGCCAACTGCGGAAACCCCAGCGCCGGTAATGTTCCCTCAACGCCACCTTATCCTGATCGGCGATCAACAGCCGTTCCGGTGCGACCGGCAGTTCCAGGTCGGTTTTCAGGGTGACGAGCTCCTTGCTCAACGGGATCCGGTCCAGGTTCTCACGCAGGTATTCCCCGACCTTGCCGGGAAAGCTGTCCGCCCTGGCCACGATCTCGTCCAGGCTGCCATGTTCCGTCAACCACTTGACCGCGGTCTTGGGCCCCACCTTGGGAATCCCCGGCACGTTGTCCGATGTGTCTCCGATCAACGCCAGGTAATCGACGATACGCTCCGGCGGCACCCCGTATTTTTCGACCACGCCGGCCCTGTCAAAGCGGGTATTGTTCATGGTATTGATCAGGTGAATATCGTCATTGACGATCTGCGCCAGGTCCTTGTCGCCGGTGGATACCAGTGTCTGCAACCCTGCGCCCGCCGCCTGGACCGCCAGGGTGGCGATCACGTCATCCGCTTCCACATTGTCGATGAGTAGCAAGGGAACGCCCAGGGCGCGGATAATTTCATGCAGGGGTTCAATCTGGGCTACCAAGTCGGGTGGCGCCGGAGGACGGTTAGCCTTGTACTCGGGATACAGGTCGTTGCGGAAACTCTTTCCCTTGGCATCGAACACGACCGCAAAATAATCCGGCTGCTCTTCCTTGAGCAGTTTGCGCAACATATTGATAACGCCGAATATGGCCCCAGTCGGCTCTTTCTGAGAGTTCGTGAGGCCCGGCATGGCGTGGTAGGCCCGGAACAGGTAATAGGACCCGTCAACCAGGGTCAATAACTTTTTTGGCATAGGCGAACAATCTGAAATCAGGGCATAATATGTAACACACATTGATTCTTGCCAATATTCGCTGTATTTTTTTTCTTCGTCGGTTATCCTTTAATAACGAAACGGAAAAAAACCCATGAAATATCCTGTCACCTGTTTATTCGGCCTGTTCCTCATCACGGTTGTCGGCGCGCAGACTTACGAGGATGAAGAACTTGCGCCGGTGCCTGAACCGCCGACTATACCGGATCCGTTACAGAGCGGACAGGCAATCGAACCGCAGGTGACCATCATCCGGAAGGATGACGCCATAATTGAAGAATACCGCCTCGACGGGCGGCTTTACATGACCAGAATCATTCCTGCCGTAGGCCCTGCCTATTACCTGGTGGATCGCGATGGCGACGGCCAGATGGAGACCCGGATGAGTGAAATCTACGACGATTTCACCGTGCCCCAGTGGGTGCTTTTCAGCTGGTGACGGGTCAAGGCAACAGGAATATTGTCGCAAGTCCCAGGAAGGTCATAAATCCCACCACATCCGTTACAGTCGTCAGTATCACCCCGCCGGCGATGGCCGGATCGACACCAAACTTTTTCAGTATCAGTGGAATCATTGAGCCTGCCAGCGCGGCGCAGATCAGGTTGATGATCATCGCCAGTCCTATGATCATTCCCAGTCCCTGATTGCTGAACCACAGGGTAGCGACCAGCCCGACAACCGACGCCCATATCGCGCCGTTGAATAATCCGACTGCGCACTCCTTGAGAATCAGCGACCGGGCATTCTGCCTGGAAATCTGGCCCAGCGCCAGGCCGCGCACAGAGATGGTCAGCGCCTGGCTGCCGGCGATTCCCCCCATACCGGCGACGATGGGCATAAGAATGGCCAGCGCTACCAGTTCCTGTATGGTAGCCTCGAACCGGCCGATCACCCAGGCGGCAAGGAACACGCTGAGCAGGCTGATGCCCAGCCACACGGCGCGCCGCCGGGTGCTGGACAGGACCGAGGCAAACAAGTCGTCCTCGCCGAGGCCGGCCATGCTGCGCATCGTTTGTTCCGCTTGCTCCTGGATCACATCCTGGACGTCATCAACAGTAATCCTGCCGAGCAGTTTCCTGTTTTCATACAGCCCTGCCGCGGATATCAGGTCCCGCTGTTCAAAAAGCCGGGCCACGTCTTCTGCCGGCATGTCTGCGGGAATTCCGACGCCTTCCGACA
>VYCZ01000282.1:3849-6608 GCA_009843675.1 Gammaproteobacteria bacterium
CAACGGCAGCACGACCAGGTACCGGTTTCCCCTGTCCACGACCTACAGGCTGTAGGCATGTTCGGGAATCTCACCCAGTTGCCGCAGGTATCGGGCGACAACGTCCAGCGAGACGTCCGCGCGCACCCACACTACATCCGTATCCATCAGGCCTCCCGCCGTATCTTCCGGGTAAGACAGCAGTGAGGCGATCCGTTCCCGGTTCTGGGCATCCATCGACAGCAGGACACTGTCCACGACGTCCTCGGGCAGGTCCTGCAATATGTCTGCGGCTTCGTCCGTATCCAGCCCCTTGGCCATTTCCGCCACTTCCTGGGGCTGCATCCTTTCCAGCAACCCGGCGCGGACGACATCCTGGACCTCGGTCAGCACATCGCCTTCGACTTCCGGATCAACCAGATCCCAAAGCGCCCTGCGGTGGCGTCCTGGCAGGCTCTCCAGCAGGTCGGCTATTTCCGAGGGATGGAAAGTCTCCAGCATAGTCCTGACCTGGTCATGGTCCCCACTCTCCAGGTGTTCAAACAGGGTTTCTTGTCTGGATGATTCGCGCATAGACATAAAGGATAGAGTAAAAGGGGACAGATTTAAATCTGTCCCAATTCCGCACTCTGTGATCTCCGTGCCTTCCGTGGTAAAAATGCGGTTTCAGGCGGGGATTACAGTTGTTCCAGCAGTTTTTCGACGTCTGCGGCGGTGCTGGCCTTCAGGGCGGCATCCGCAACGCCGGTCAGCCTTTCCAGTTCGCTCTCCAGGATGTTTTTTTTGACTTCCAGCAGGTATGCCGGATGTACGCTGAATTCACGCAGGCCCAGGGCCAGAAGCAACTGGGTAAACTTGATGTCTCCCGCCATTTCCCCGCACATGGCGACCGGGATATCGGCCCTGGCTCCTGCGTCCAGGGTCATGCGGATCAGCCTCAATACGGCCGGGTGCAGGGGTTCGTAGAGATAACTGACCTCATCGTCCACGCGATCAATGGCGATGGTATACTGGATCAGGTCATTCGTGCCGATTGACAGAAAATCGAGTTGCCCGGCGAAAATGTCCGCACAGATGGCGGCTGCCGGAACTTCTATCATGGCGCCTACGGGAATGTCCGCGTCAAATTCCACCCCCTGGCTGTGCAACTCCGCCTTTATCTCATCGATCATCTGCAGCACTTGGCGGGTTTCCTGCATGTTGGAAAGCATGGGGATCATCAGGCGGATGCTGCCGTGGGCGGAAGCGCGTAAAATCGCGCGCAACTGCGGCCGAAACAGCGCCGGTTCCTTCAGGCACAACCGCACGGCGCGCAATCCCAGCGCCGGATTTGCCTGAACGGAGCCACCCTGCTTGCCGCCATCCACCTGCTTGTCGGCTCCGAGGTCCATGGTCCGTATCGTCAGCGGCAATCCTGCCATTGTATCCAGCACTGACAGGTAGGTTTCATAATGTTCCTCTTCTTCCGGCGGGGTTTCCCGGTTCATATACAGGAATTCCGTCCGGTACAGCCCCACTCCGCTGGCGCCGACCTGCCTGACAATCTCAAAGTCCTGGGGCAGTTCCACATTCGCCTGTAACCTGATTGGGACATGGTCCAGGGTTTTCGCCGGCGTCTCTTTCAACCGTATCAGGCCGGCGTAGTATTTCCTGTCTTCCTGCTGTCTCTTCCGGTAATACTGCAGGCTGTGCTCATCAGGATCGACCAGCATGACGCCGGCGTTTCCGTCGACGATGACCATGTCGTCTTCCCGGGCAAGCCGTCCGGCTTCATGCAGGCCGACGATTGCAGGAATGATCAGGCTTCGGGCCAGGATAGCGGTATGGGATGTCGGGCCGCCGTATTCCGTCACAAAAGCGAGAACACCGTGATGCTGCATCAGCACAGTATCAGCGGGAGAGAGGTCATCGGCTATCAACACATATCCGCTCAGGCGACTGTCGGGTTCTTCGTGGCGCAACGGTTCCTGTCTCAGCAATATCCTCTGAATACGAGTTACGACATGATCTATATCGTCTTTACGGGTCCGCAGGTATGGGTCTTCCATTTCATCGAATACGTGCATCAGTGCATCCCGCTGCAATTGCAGGGCCCATTCCGCGTTATGCCGCGCGGATTTGATCAGGCGCAACGGCTCCTGGGTCAGGACCGCGTCGTCAAGCATCAGCAGGTGCGTATCTATGAAGGGGGCGATATCCGGGGAAGTGGCTGCCGGGATATGGTCCCGGATTGCCCGCAACTGCTGTTTGGCGAGGGAAACTGCGTCAAGAAGGCGCCGGGTTTCGGTCTTGACCTGGTCCGTCTCTACATGATATTCGGGAATGTCCAGCCGGTCGCGCTCAATGATGTGCACGCGGCCTATGGCAATCCCGCGGGACACGCCCATACCGTGCAGGGACAGGGTCATATCTCTTCCCCGAAACGATTTTCGATCAGTCTCACCAGCGCCAGAAGCGCTCTTTCCTCATCCCTGCCCTGGACTGCCAGTTCCACGGATGCTCCTCTTGCCGCGGCAAGCATCATCAGGCCCATGATGCTTTTCCCGTCGACGGATTTGTCGCCGCATTTAATCCTGATATCCGATTCATACGCGGCTGCTGTTTCCACAAAACGGGCGGCCGCACGGGCATGCAATCCCAGCTTGTTGACTATGTCTACGGTTTTTTTCAACACCCCTTGTCATCCGTCAACAGTTCATAGATGGTTTCACTGGAATTTTGCCTCCTGAGCCGCGCCAGGAATTCCGGCTTGTCGAACATTTCGGCAAGCTGCGCCAGGA
>VYCZ01000282.1:6618-7553 GCA_009843675.1 Gammaproteobacteria bacterium
CTGTAAATGTTCCTCGGTTGAGTTTTCCGGGACCAGCAAGGCAAATATCAGGTCAACCGGCTGACGGTCGGAAGCATCGTAATCCACCCCCTGCTTCAGCTTGATAAACGCGGCGGTCGTGGAAAAGCTGTCCTTCAATCGACCGTGGGGCAGAGCGATGCCGTTGCCCAGCCCGGTGCCTCCCAGCCGTTCCCTGGATAACAGGCTGTTGAAGACTTCCTGTCCGGTTACGCCGTCACCGGCTCCCGCGATCAGGCCTGCAAGGGTCTCCAGCGCGGCCTTTTTGCTGTACAGGGTTACGTTACATAGAATGCGCTCGCGCGCCAGAATATCTGATATTTCCATTGAAGGTATATCGCTCGGACAAAGAGGCGCGATCAGCCGCGATGATCCGATAACTTTTCCTTGTGTTTCTTCACCTGCCTGTCGAGTTTATCGATCAACCTGTCTATGGCCGCGTACATGTCGTTGTGTTCCGCATCGGCGAACAGGTTTCCCCGGTTCACATGTATGGATGCTTCCGCCTTTTTTCGCTCCTTCTCAACCGACAATACTACGTGTGCGGTAATGACGTGGTCAAAATGGCGTTCTATACGGTTAAATTTTGTCGCTACATAGGAACGCAACGCAGGCGTGATGTTCAGGTGACGGCCGGACAGGTTGAGTTGCATGGTATCCTCATTTAGGTCAGTGTTAAAAAACTCCCCCGCAAATTCATGGCCCTCATATCCGCCTTTTTCGTTCGCTTGATGATGGAATGGACATCCCTTCGCGGTACTTGGCAACGGTTCTGCGCGCGACCTGAATGCCCTGTTTCGCGAGCAGTTCGACGATTTTATTATCGCTCAGGGGTTTCTCCGGCTTTTCAGCTTGAATAAGTTTTTTAATGAACGCCCGGATAGCCGTGGCCGAGCGGGTTCCGCCCTCGTCGGTAC
>VYCZ01000209.1 GCA_009843675.1 Gammaproteobacteria bacterium
ACGGTAAACCATTCCAGCAGGCAGTCAGCGGTTATATTTCCGGCAGCCGGGTTATCCGCAAGTTCCACAAAATTGCGGGTCATCTCACAGCTTGAAATGGTATAGACGCCTTGTGCGCGTTCATCCAGCAGGTCGAGCAATGCAAACAGGTCCCCTTCGTGCAGCATTTGCATGCTCAGGGTCATTTCACTGACAAAAACCCCGTACCTGCCGGGTGGCGGCGCAACGCCGTGCCGATAGGGTTTCTGCGCTTTTATCTCATAAACAAGGGACGGTAAGCGAAGCGTGTCACCCGCATCCTGCAGCGTTTCAACCCAGTTCAACCTGCGCTCCTCGCCTGACAGCCCGTTTTTCTCCAGTTCCACGAAGCGCGGGAGATAATCCCGGATGACCTTCTCTTCCTCATCCACTGCCAGGTAACGGCGGCTGATTTCGGCCAACCGATCACTGTGATGGATGTAATCCCGCTCCATCCGGCTTTCGAAGACGGCGCTGCCGGCCAGCAGGGAGGCGCCCAGTGCGGCAGAGCCGGTAAACATAACCACGGCGCTACGCAAATACGGCCACTCAACATACTCAAATTTCATGTTCATTCTTCAATACAAGCTTCAGGGTAAATTCCGCCCGGTTTTGCAGGGACTGCGTATTACCCTGCAAGTCCGCGCCGGAACTGAGATCCAGGGGCAGGTCAACGATAGCGACCCCATACACCGCCTCCCGGCCGCGCAGGTCTTCCGCAAACCGGTTGATGACATCCATGGCATCCCGGTAATCTCCGTTAAAAGGTTCTATGCGTCCCTTGAGCAAGGCTGCCTGGTAAAGGGAACGGGCGAGGCCGGATACATCCATGGCGACCGGTAGACCTGTTTGATCCGGTTCCCCGGCATAAGCCGTATCCGGATCGTCGGTTGCCCTCCAGGACATCCTGCTCAAGCGGATGGCCGGAAACCCGTGCAGGCTGTGACCGAGAACGGTAACCATGCCGATTGGCGATGTCTTGTTTTGCGCAAGACTGTCCGCAATCATGACCGCCGTCTTCAGGTCGGACGGATCAACAGGTGTTTCCGGGAGGCGTTTCCTGGCCAGTTCGTACTCTGCGGCGTACCTGTGTGTCTCCTCCTCAGCGGTCTTGCCGCCCAGGTACAGGACTATGCCGCCATAAACATTCAGCGCGCTCCACCCCGCGCTGCCGAGCAACATTGCAAATCCGGCGGCTGCAACCCCAGCGCGCAGCCTGCCCAGGAACAACCAGCGCCTTTCCGCAACGCCGGCGTAAACATTCCCGGGCCTGAGCCTTAACAGTTGCTGCATGAAATATGCGTCACTGAACGGGTTGGAGACAAGTTCGCCTGAGACGTTTTCATACGCCAGGTCACAAAAATGGTACCTGACTGAATCCTGCCTCTTGAGCACGGATTTCAGTTCCTGTAACAGGTCGCCGGAAAACAGTAAATGGACATGCAACGTCTCTCCGGGCATGTCAGGTCGCCGGCTGTCCAGGTAACGCAAGACCTTTTCCACTTCATCCCGGATAATCTCCGAATACGATCCATGTTCGGCGCGGGGCGTCTGCACCAGGCGGCTGAAGCGTAAGTCCCCGTTGTCGAAACAGGTCTGGCGCAACCCGCTGACGCCCTGCATACTGACCAGCAACCGGCATCCGTCATCCCGGCCCGCTACGACTTTCAGTAGTTGTCCCGAGAACAGTGGCAGCGAACAGATACCTGCCAGGGGCGTCCTGGCTTCATCCAGTATGGCAACCCATTGCCTGACAACGCCGGGATTGGCAAGCGCGCTCAGCAATACGCGGTCATCCCTTCGTCCCGTGGTTTCACGGCCTGTTACCCTGAAAAAACAATAACCGGTATCCTTGAAGAGGCGCGCGGCCTTGCGTTTGAGCAGCGCCTGCCGGTCCCGCCGTGACAGGTGCGGCACGGTATCCTGGCGGTACTCTTCATCGGCCACGTCCACCAGCAGGTGGAACGGAATGCCGGGAGTTTCCGCAAGATAGCGCCGGAAACCCTGCCGCCCCCCCTCTCCGGCCTCAAATACTGTGCGCCGGACGGCAGCATTATCCCGCCATTCATACACGGCAGCCTGCCCGGCGCCGATCAACAGCGCCCTGCGCGCGCGCAGCTTATATGCCAAGTCCGGTAATGAGATCATAAATCGGTCCAAATACGGACAGCACGACCCAGCCGATGACGAGTCCCAGCAACAGGGTCATGACCGGCTCTACCAGGGATTGCAGCCTGCCTATCGCTTCCCTCGCGTCGCGCGTGTAGAACCAGGCAACATTTTCCAGGGACAATGCCAGCGCCCCGGTCGTCTCTCCCACCCGGATCATGCGCAGGATCAAGGGTGGAAACAGGCCGCTTGCGGCAAAGCTGTCGCCAAGGTTGCGGCCGTCCGCAACGCTCCTGCCGACACTGTTCATCGCCCGGGCGATGGCGAGGTTGCCGGCGCTGCGCTCGCCGGCGCTGATGCAGTCTATCACCGTGATGCCTGACGCATACATCATGGCAAACAGGCCGGAGAGTCGGGCCAGGATCAGTTTTTCCAGCACCGGGCCGACAACCGGCAGGGACAATTTCAGCCTGTCCAGAACGAGCCTGAACCCGGGACTGGTTCTGCCGCCGGCAATGATGAGAGTGACCATCAGCGGCGGCGCACACAGGATGACGTACAAATAATCGGCAAACCCGGTGGATACCGCGATCAACAACCTGGTATGGGCCGGCAGGTTCGAACCGGTGGTCCTGACAAACGCCAGCAGTTCCGGGACCAGGTAGACCATCAGGAAGACCATCACGGCGCTGATAACCGCGCCGCTGAAAGCCGGGACCATGACCAGTTTCCTGACCATGGACGCCTGTTCGTCCTGCCATTTCAGGTCGGCTCCCAGCTTCTCGAGTATGCCGTTGAGATTGCCGGTCTGTTCCCCGGCACGGACCAGGTTTATGAAGACTTCACTGAAAACGCCCGGAAACCCGCACATGGCTTCCGACAAGGTGCTGCCTCCTTCAATCGCTTCCAGCAATGAGCCACAGACCTCCCGTAACCGGGGATTGTCCGCGCTGGCGCGCAAATCCTGCAGACTCTCGACCACAGGCACGCCGGCGCGCAGGGCCTGTTCCAGGTGGAAACAGAATACGATCAGGTCGCGCCGTTTTACCCGGCGCGGCGCTATCGGCATGCCATCCGGCCGGGCTGTCCTGTAGCTGACCAGTTCAAGCCCCATCCGGCGCAGACGTAGCTCCAGGTCGGCGCCATTGGCGGCGCTCGTTTTGCCTTTTCTGATACGGCCCCCGGCATCGACCCCCTTGTAGCGGTAAATGGTCATGGATAGTCCTGTCCGAGACTGCTACTGAGGTCCACCACGCGGGCAACTTCGGCAAGGCTGGTCTTTCCTTGGATGACACTGTTCTTACCGGACTCGGCCAGCGGCCTGAACCCCTTTGCCACGGCCATACCATGCAGTTCCCGGGACGTCCCGCGCCGCGCGATCAACTCGTCCATGTCCGGGTCAAACGGCAGTATCTCCATCAATGCCATGCGGCCGCGGTAGCCCTGGCCTGCGCAGGCAGGGCATCCGACCGGGCGATAGACAATGAGCCGGTCCTCCGCGTCCCTGATGCAGTTGGCGGGCTGGGGGCGCTTCATTTCGACCGGTTCCTTGCAGTCACTGAACAAGGGGACGGATTTGAAATCCGTCCCCGGTGGTATGCGCTTCATTTCTGCCGGTTCCTTGCAATCGTCACAAAGCCTGCGTACGAGTCTCTGCGCTACTGCGCCGATAATGTTTCCGGCCAGTATCTCGGGTCTCACGCCTATATCCAGCAGGCGCGGAATGGCGCCCACCGCGGAATTGGAATGCAGGGTGGTAAACACCTGGTGGCCGGTCATGGCCGCGCGGACGGCCATGGCCGCGGTGTCTTCGTCGCGAATTTCTCCCACCAGGATAATATCCGGGTCCTGGCGCAATATCGAGCGGATGCCGTCGGCGAAACCGAGCCTGGCCGCGGCATTGGCCGAAGTCTGCCTGATCATGGAAGTGGGATATTCGACAGGGTCTTCCAGGGTCATGATGTTGACGGATTCGCTGTTCAGGTACTGGAGAATCGAGTACAGGGTCGTGGTCTTGCCACTGCCGGTAGGGCCGGTAACCAGGATCAGGCCTTCCGGACGCTCAACCATGCCCTTCAGCGCAGCCAGGTCTGCCTCTCCCAGTCCCAGTTGATCCAGGGCAACGATGCCTTTTTGCCGGTCCAGTACCCGCAGGACTATGTTCTCCCCGTGCAGTGTAGGTAAAGTGGACACGCGGAAATCCACCTGCCGTCCCGACATGCTCAGGGAGATGCGGCCATCCTGCGGCAAACGGGATTCGGCTATGTCCAGCCCCGCCATCACCTTCACCCGCACGGCAAGCGCCGACCAGTAGTTTTTATGCAGGCTGCGCACTTGCCTCAGCACGCCGTCTATACGGTAACGAAAGCGCAGGAATCCCTGTTCCGGTTCAAAGTGGATATCCGAGGCGCCGCGTTTCACCGCATCGGACAGCAGGGCATTGACCAGCCGGACAACCGGCTGGCTGTATTCATTGCTCTGCGCGGCCAGGCTGCGGTAGTCGAGTTCGCCCGTTTCTATTTCATTCAGGATACCGTCGACGGACAGTTCATAACCGTAGAAGCGATCAATGGAATTTTCGATGTCGGCCTCAGCGGCAAGCACCGGCACGACTTCCGCCGCGCCGCCCAGGTGGGCGCTGATCCGGTCCAGGGCAACAATATCAAAGGTATCCGCCAGCGCCACTTTCAGCACCCTGCGCAGCGCGTCATAGCTGACGGGCACGACCCGCAGACGCCTGGCCATTTCCTCGGGGATCATGGCGATGGCTTCACTGTCGGCGACGATGGATTGCAGGTCGACACGGGTCTGTCCGAACACACCGCCGATGACGTCGTGGATGATGGCCTCTGTCACGAACCCCAGGCGCACCAGGATCCGGCCGGGCTGTTCCCGGCTGTTCTTCTGCTCGACCAGGGCAATTTCAAGCTGATCGGGGGTAATGATCCCCTTGTTGGCGAGTATTTCGCACAGGGCCTGCCCGGTTATGGCATTGAGTTGGGTACGGTGCGGGTCAGACATAATTATTGTCTCAGCGCCAGGATGCGCCTTATGACCGGCCGGATGTCCAGGCTTGAGGCGCCCTGCTCCACCAGTTTGAGGGTAACGCGATAGTATTCAAGCGCCTCCTCCCTCTGTCCCATCCGGTCCAGGCTGATGGCGAGATTAAGCGCGTAAACCGGGTTGGCCGGGTCGATCCGGTGGGCGGAGGAGAATGCCCGGCGCGCCTCCGGCCAGCGCGCCTGCGCAGCCTGGAGCCGGCCCAGGACAACGTGCAGGTACGGTTCATCCGGTTGCCTTGACAAAAACTCCCTGATAACGGCTTCTCCCTGCCGGTCCCCCTGCAGGCCGATCAGTGCGGCTCTCGACAGGACATCCTGCGGAAACGCGCGCAGGATGCGCAGGTACGTGCTCACGGCAGATTTCACGTCGCCCTCCACGACCGCGCAGGCCGCCAGCCCCAGCATGCCGTCGCGGTTATCCGGATAGGCCTGCAACACTTTCTCATATCCGGACCTGGCGGCGCCGATATCGCCAGCCTGGTAAGCCCGGTAAGCCGCATTCAGCCGGCTTTCCTGGTTGCCGTCGATTTCCGTGCGTATCACCTTGATCGGGCCGGAAACCGGCTCGGCCAGGACGGGATGAACTATCGTGAAAGAGACCCCTGCAAAGCATGCGAGCGCTGCTGATAAGAAGTGAAGTCTGCGCGGGTCAGTCATCGTCTTCTCCGGGAAAGAATTGTCTGTAGGAACTGAAATCGCCGTCCAGGCTGGGGTTGCGGACGATCAGCGGGCGCAGAAATATGACCAGTTCGGTCTTCTCGTATTCGCGCAAGGCCATTTTGAAGGCATTCCCCAGCAGCGGGATCCGGGACAGGCCCGGAATGGCATTGTCGTTACTGCGATTGTCATCCTGCATCAATCCGCCCATGACCGCGATCTCGCCGTTCTGCAACTGCAACATGGATTCCATCTCGCGTACCCGGATCTCGGGCACCGGGCTGGTGATAGACAGGGCCGGGTTCGGGTCGTTGACGAAGCGGTTGATCCGGGAAATGCTCGGCCTGATATTCAAAATGATGGAATCGTCGGCCTTGATATGCGGTGTGATCGTCATAACGATGCCTACCGGCACGGTTTTTACTATGGTCTCGAAGGTACTGGCCGCCACGCCCTGGGTGACGTTGCTTTCCTGCTCCACCTCGAAATAGACCACGTTATCGACCACCTTGAGGATGGCGGACTGATTGTTCAGGGCCATGATCTGGGGACTCGACAACACCCGCACGTCCCCGAACTCCTCCAGCAGTTCGACCGCGGCGCTGAGCACCCTGTCCCGCTCCGGGTCGGAATCGTCATAACTCAGGGAAAACAGGGATGCGGCATTGACGGGGTTGGCCGTGATCGTCTTCGTCATCAGGTTGAAACCGGCAAGACCGGACTCGTTCAGCACCTGCCAGTCGATACCGGCCTGGAACTGGTCGGTCAGGCTCACCTCGACGATGGTCGCCTGTATCAACACCTGGCGGTTGGCGTTGGTGAGCGTCTCGCCGATCAGTTTGCGCAGCAGTTCATGCTGCGCTTCGGTTGCCTTGACGGTCAATACGCCCGATTCCGGGTGGGGAATGACGGTATTGCCCTCTGCCGCGCCGTCCGCTTCCAGGATGGCGCTGACGTTCGCTACCAGGTTGGTCCAGAAATGGTTGGACATGGTGCTGCCGATGGTGGTGGTTGAATTATTGCTTCCGCCGCCGCCTTCCGCATCGTTGCCGGTGCCGGCAATCTGTGTCCCGACCTGCACCACGTGGGACGTATCCCGGGCCATGTTCAGGTAATCGATCCGGTAGGTGCGGAAATGCGGTTCGTCCGGTGAGATGAATACGTTGTCGTCCTCCATGACATAACGCAGGCTTGCCTGCCTGGCTATGCGCTGCAACAGTTGCGGCAGGGTCTGCTCCACCGCGTTCATGGTCACCAGGCCGCGGATGCCTGGGGCGATATCGATGTTCACCTGCGCATCCCGCGCCAGGGCAAACAGCAACTCCTTAACGGGTACCTCATTGACGACTACCGTATACCTGTCTTCGTGTTCAAGGGGTGTCGGCTCGGGAACGGGCGGGGGCTGCCGGACAATTTGGGGAATATCGCCAGACGGGCCGGTTTCGGCCACAACGTCAAGATGCCCTGCCGAAGGCGGCGGCGGTTCAGGCGTGAATTTCGCGCACGAGGCGAGGAAGGTGGTTAAAACAACCAGCCGGATCCAATGTGGCAATCCCATGAGGCCCATGATGCTCCTTTAAATTCCTGCATCTCCTGAATAACAGTCCACGGGCCGGAGCGCCGTGAACTAACCCATGACTGACAGCTTATACCCTTTCGTAAACTATTGCAAACCTTAATAT
>VYCZ01000253.1:0-645 GCA_009843675.1 Gammaproteobacteria bacterium
CCACCATCAAGATACGGGTGCCCAGGCTGGTGACTTGCAATGAATGTTCCGGCAGCGGCGCCAAACGGGGTTCGAGTCCGGTCCGGTGCCCCACCTGTAACGGCGCCGGACAGGTCCGTATGCAACAGGGATTTTTCTCGGTACAGCAGACCTGTCCCAAATGCCGCGGGAGGGGAAATATCATCGATGACCCGTGCCGTCCGTGCCAGGGGCAGGGACGGATCCGGGACAGCAAGACCATTTCCGTAAAAGTCCCGCCCGGTGTCGATACCGGCGATCGTATCCGCCTGACCGGCGAGGGCGAGGCCGGCGAGCTCGCCGCGCCGCCCGGAGATCTTTACGTGCATGTCATCGTCAGGGACCACGAGATATTCACCCGCGAGGGTTCGGACCTGTACTGTGAAGTGCCCATCAGTTTTGCCGCTGCCGCACTGGGTCGGGATATTGAAATTCCGACGCTGGACGGCAAGGTCAAACTGCGCATACCGCAGGAAACCCAGAGCGGCAGGCTGTTCCGCCTGCGCGGCAAGGGCGTGCGCTCCGTCAGGTCGTCGGCGAGGGGCGACCTGTTATGCCGCGTGATGGTCGAGACCCCGGTGAACCTGAGCAGGAAACAGAAAGACATACTGGAATCCTTTGAAGAGT